>CAYLJQ010000304.1:0-8176 GCA_964383955.1 uncultured Heliomicrobium sp.
TGGTGTTCGGTGTATTCACCACGAAAGTTAGAGTTTTGCCCGCATAAACCAGCATCCCAAACCGCGTGTCATCTTTCAGCCTGTAAAAGCTGAACGTCATTTCAAAGGACTCCCCTGGATTCAATCGCAAAATTCCTTCTGGAGGAAACTTTTTTCCTTCAGGAGGCCGTCTGTCTTTCAGGTCGAATGATCGGCAATGTTCATCCATCAAGTACACGCGGTCTTTGTCGCCGATCAACCAGCGGCCTGCACTTAACCTGTAAAAAGGCACGGGGAATTCAACGGGCGAATTTGCTGCATAAGCGACCAATTTCAAGGTCGTTTCGTTTTGCGCGTTGACGACTGAAGCAATCGCAAGGTTCGGCAGGTGTCCAGCGCCGCTCACCTTTTCGCATTTTGACATCGCCTCAAGGCTTTCTGCCACGGCGACCCTACGAACGAGTTCCGGGTCTTTTGAACAGCCGATCGCAATCAACAGAAAGGCCAGCATGGCCAGATTCGGCACAAAAGTTTTTAGCTTTTTGATTTCGCGTTTGGGCATTGAGTCGCAACTACGCTGCATTCGTTTTAAGATCGTCGCCGGAAATGTACCCTTTCGCGATTGAATCGCAAACTCGAATGTGAAACGACGTGACCAAGTTGGAGCAAAAACTGAGAGCGGCTTTACAGCGACTTGGCGTCGTTAAAAACTCTTCGTTAGTGGTGGCAATTTCAGGTGGCGCTGATTCCGTTGCTTTGCTGGATGCTTGTGGCAGGCTTGCTCAACGAGGAAAATTGCCGGTCAAAATTTTCGCGGCGCATTTGAATCATCAATTGCGGGGCGAAGAATCGGATGCCGATGAAACTTTTGTCCGGCAGTTGACACTTAACCGGGGCGTGGAATGCCTGACTGAGGGGATTGCCATTGCGGATTTCGCCAAAATCGAAAAACGCAATCTGGAAGCAACAGCGCGTCGGCTTCGGTATGAATTTCTGACACGAGCAGCAGTCAGATTTGAGGCTGAGTTTGTTTGTACGGCGCATACTGCCGACGATCAGGCAGAAACTATTTTAATGCGGTTGCTTCGTGGTACTGGAGCCGAGGGGCTGCAAGGACTTCATCCCACCCTTCGGTTGAATGAAACAATCAGGCTGATTCGACCTCTATTGAAAGTTTCACGCGCCGAAGTGCTGGCGCATTGCGCTCATTACGGGTTGGAATTTTGCCAGGATAGCTCAAACTGGTCACCCAAGTTGACCCGGAATCGAATTCGGCACGAATTAATTCCCTTGCTACAAAGTTTCAATCCACGCAGCAACGAGTCCATGATTCGGACAATGGAATTGATCACCGCTGATGATGATTGTTTGCGCCAGATTGCAAAGGAGGCCTTGGCTAAATCGCGCACCGAAGCCGGGCTGAGCGCGAAGCTTTTGCAGGAATTTCATCCAGCGATTCAGCGGCGTGTTTTAAGATTATGGCTTGAAGAAGCACGCGGCAGCCTTTTGAGAATTGAAATGGTGCATATTTTGGCTCTGGAATCGCTCATTTTGCGTCCCCAAGGCGGACGAGTTATCGAATTGCCCGGTGGATGGCAAGTTCAACGCAAATCTGGCGTTCTGGGAATTACATGCGAACAAGACAAGGCCCAACAATCATAGGAAAAGTTATGAATTGAAAGGATTTTGTAAATTTTCAGGTGGGATTATGTCGAAACCTTGCTGAGACTGATGGCGTCTAACCCTTTTGCGGGTGTTTAGCGATGCAAACACACAATTGCCAAGCGAAAGTCGCAGGTTTGAGCTAGAATGCGGCGCAGGTTTTCAACGGAGGTAATTAACTTTGAACTCGACAGTAAGACAAATAATTTTTTGGGTGGTGATTATCGGAGGAGCGATTCTGCTTTATCGCTTCTTTAGCAATACGCCTGGCCAGCAACCGGTACCGCTGGCTTACAACGAATTGATGACCAAGGTCGAAAATAACGAAGTGGCGACCGCCATGATTGAGCGGGAAAAGGTAACCGGTAAACTCGCCAGTAATCAAAGCTACATCACAAAAATCGGTGGCGAAGAAAGCGCGAATACAATTGCCGAAAACATGCGCAAGAGCAGTGGCAAAATTCGCGTTGAATACGACAATTCAACGACCAGCGGCATGTGGGTGCAGGCGTTGATTATGTATTCGCCCTTTATACTGATCATTGCAATCTGGATTTTCATGCTGCGGCAAATGCAGTCTGGCGGCAATAAAGCACTCAGTTTCGGCAAAAGCCGCGCCAAGCTGCTTTCCAATCAGCAGAAGCGCGTGACCTTCAAAGACGTCGCTGGCGTTGACGAAGCAAAAGAAGAGCTGCAAGAGATCATTGAATTTTTGAAAGAGCCGCAGAAGTTTCAGAAGCTCGGTGGCCGCATTCCGAAAGGCGTTTTGATGATGGGCCCTCCGGGCACCGGCAAAACCCTGCTGGCACGCGCGATTGCCGGCGAAGCCAACGTTCCGTTCTTTTCCATTTCCGGTTCTGACTTCGTTGAAATGTTCGTCGGCGTCGGAGCCAGCCGCGTTCGTGATTTGTTTGAGCAGGGGAAAAAGAACGCTCCTTGCATCATCTTCATTGATGAAATTGATGCGGTCGGACGTCATCGCGGAGCAGGACTTGGCGGAGGCCACGATGAACGCGAACAAACCCTGAACCAGTTGCTGGTTGAAATGGATGGCTTTGAATCGAACGACGGCGTGATTCTGGTCGCTTCCACCAACCGTCCGGATGTTCTAGATCCGGCGCTGCTTCGCCCAGGCCGCTTTGACCGCCGCGTAGTAGTCAATCGCCCGGATGTCAAAGGTCGCGAAGGCATTTTAGCCGTTCACACGCGCAAAATTCCGCTTGGCGATGACGTTGATATTTTTGTGATTGCTCGCGGGACACCAGGTTTCACCGGAGCCGATCTGGCCAATTTGGTCAACGAAGCTGCGCTGAATGCTGCTCGCTACAATAAAAAAGTGGTTTTGATGCAGGATTTCGAATGGGCCAAGGACAAAGTGCTGATGGGGTCCGAACGCAAATCAGCCGTCATGTCCGAAGAAGAAAAGAAAACCACTGCTTACCACGAAGCCGGTCACACCATTGTCGGGTTGAAAGTTCCAAATGCCGACCCAGTTCACAAAGTGACGATTATTCCTCGCGGTATGGCGCTGGGTTTGACGCAGCAATTGCCCGAAGGAGATCGTTACACTCACAGCTTGGATTACATCGAAGGTTCGATTGCCATTCTGATGGGTGGACGCTTGGCGGAAGACATCTTCCTGAGCAAAATCACGACTGGCGCGTCGAACGACATCGAACGAGCGACGGAACTGGCTCGTCGAATGGTTTGTGAATTCGGTATGTCCAATCTGGGACCGCTGACGTTCGGCAAAAAGGAAGAGCAAATCTTTCTTGGCCGCGAAATCGCCCAGCATCAGGATTACAGTGAGGACACAGCCGTTCGCATTGACCAGGAAGTCAAACGCATCGTGATGGAGCAGTACGAGCGCGCTCGTCAAATCATTTTGGACCATCGTGATGCATTGGACCGGTTGGCAAAAGAACTGCTGCAGCGCGAAACGCTGGATGCCGTTCAGATTCGCCGAGTGGTTGCTGGCTTGCCGCTTGATGACGATACACCAGCGCCAACTCCCAGACCGGAATCTGATAAGCCTGCCGATAAGGAACCGGTTCTGAAACCGATTCTGCCACCAATTACTGGTGGAAACCCGGCGACTGCATAAAGCTGTAAAGCTGTAACAACCAAAACCCAAAAGGTGAAGCGGAGCGCAACTCTGCTTCACCTTTTGTTTTATGTTCAGCCGGATTTCAGACTTCTACTAAACGATCTCAATCGCTTTTTCTTTTTCCTTCAAAGCGGTGAGTTTGGCCTGCAATTTCGTTACGCGTGCCTGATCGTCCTGATTGTCTGCTTCGGTCATTTCCAGCTCCAGTTCGCTAATTTCCTCTTCCAGGGCTGCTTTTGCTTCATTTTGTAGCTGACGCGCCAAATCCAATTCGCGTTCGCGCAAGTATTTGATCTTGTCGCGCAACTCTGCTGCTCGTTCAAATTCGAACTTCTTGGCCGCTTCGCGCATCTCTCCATCAAGCTGAACAATGGTGGTTGCCAATCGTTCCGGGCTATATTCGTCGAAATCTTCCAAATTGATCGGCACTTTGAAGTAGTCGGCTTCATACGCCGTCACCAAGGTGGCTTCGATAGGTTTGATAATAGATTGCGGCGTGATGCCTAGAGCTTCGTTGTTGGCAAGCTGTTTCTGACGGCGGCGATTGGTTTCGCCGATTGCGCGGATCATTGAACCGGTCATGGTGTCTGCATAAAGAATCGCTTTGCCGTGGGAATTGCGTGCTGTGCGACCGATGGTTTGAATCAGCGAAGATTCGCTGCGAAGAAAGCCTTCCTTGTCGGCGTCCAGAATCGCCACCAGCGAAACTTCGGGCAAGTCCAATCCTTCGCGTAAAAGGTTGATGCCAACCAGCACATCGAATTCGCCTTTTCGCAAATCACGCAGAATTTTGATGCGTTCCAGCGTTTCGACTCCCGAATGCATGTAGCGGACTTTCACGCCAAGGTCGCCGTAATAATCTGTCAGGTCTTCGGCCATTTTTTTGGTCAACGTCGTTACCAACACGCGCTCGCCGCGTTCCGTGCGCTCGCGGACTTCGTGCAGCAAATCGTCAATCTGACCGCCAACTGGTCGCACTTCCACTTCCGGATCGAGCAAACCGGTTGGGCGAATGACTTGTTCGACGAAAGTGCCGCTGGATTTGGTCAGTTCGTATGGCCCAGGCGTGGCCGAAACATAAATCACCTGGCCAACGCGTTTTTCCCACTCTTCAAACTGAAGCGGACGGTTATCAAGCGCCGACGGCAGCCGAAAACCATATTCGACCAGATTCATTTTGCGAGAACGGTCGCCGGAATACATTGCGCGGATTTGCGGGATGGATTGATGGCTTTCGTCAATGACGACCAGCGTGTCTTCGGGTAAGTAATCATAAAGTGTCGGCGGAGGCTCTCCCGGTGAGCGCCCGGTCAGATGGCGCGAGTAATTTTCGACTCCACGGCAAAAACCAAGTTCATTGAACATTTCCAGGTCGTACGTCACGCGTTGATGTATCCGCTGAGCTTCAATCAATTTGTTCTGGGCAATCAACTGCGGTTCCCACTCTTCCAGTTCGGCTTTGATGGTTTTCACAGCGCGCTTGGTCGTGTCGCGCGTAGCAACGTAGTGAGTTTTAGGATAAATCGGCAAACGGGATTCGTGCTTTTTGATGACTTGGCCAAGCAGCGGGTCAATTGTCGAAATTGACTCAATCTCGTCTCCCCACAGCTCTATGCGGTAAGCCTGATCCTGATAACTGGGGTAAATGTCTATCACATCACCGCGCACCCGAAAGTTGCCTCGGGCAAATTCAATGTCGTTGCGCTCGTACAGCAACTCGACCAGACGTTTGATGATTCCATCCCGCGTAATGCGCTGCCCCGGCTCCAGAAACATCACCATGCCGTAATAAGCATTCGGATCGCCGATACCATAGATCGCGGACACCGAAGCCACGATGATGACGTCGCGGCGTTCGAACAGGCTGCGGGTCGCCGACAGCCGCAGCCGATCAATGTCGTCATTAATCGTCGCTTCTTTTTCAATATAAGTATCGGTAGAGGCGACATAAGCTTCCGGCTGGTAATAGTTGTAATAGCTGACGAAATACTCGACGGCGTTTTCCGGGAAAAAGGTTTTGAATTCCTGATAAAGCTGCGCCGCCAATGTTTTGTTGTGGGCCATCACCAGCGTAGGGCGATTCACGCGCGCCACAACCTGGGCGATGGTGAAGGTTTTTCCGCTGCCTGTGATGCCAAGCAGCACCTGATGTTTTTCCCCATCTTCCAGTCCTTTCACCAAAGCGTCTATCGCTTCGGGTTGATCGCCTTGCGGTTGGTAATCTGAAACGAGTTTGAATTCCATAAGTCCTTTCTACAGTTACGGCTAGCCACGATTTTGTTCTTGCCGAAAATTTTTTCAAAAAATTTCTTCTGACGTTCGAGCTTTCACCTACTTTTTACGCTTATGTAAGTGGAGGGGGCAAGACGAAGCCGAAAGTTGATCGCGCCCGTGTCCCGGCACGATCAACCGTAGTTTTCCGAAAGCCTGTGAAAAAGTTGCGGTGACCTCAGTCGTCAGCCATAACCAGCAGGGTAGCCGCAAATTTGGTGCAGCAGTGTCCAAAAGCCATCAGGGTATTTTCCGCAGCACCTTTTCTCTCAGCCAAATTGTTCGAGCCGGTGATATTGGGCATTCACCGGCTCGACTTCCTTTTGGAAGCTTTTCCGTCCTACCTGTATTTGACTCATCTTCAAATCAAATCTGAGAATGACGTTTCGCTAATGATAAAAAGAGACCAAACTATAATCGGCAACTCAGCATCAGAGTGTCGGCAGTAAAAGGTAGCAAACACTTTTGAAACTGTCGTTCATACGTGGGAGGAAAAGATGACGAATAAAATGAAAATAAAATGGATTTGCGCTGTTGCGGTTCTTGCCGTCGTTTCTGTATCGGCGATGGCTCAACAAGCTCCGCAAATTAGTTTGCGGTCAATAGATGGACGCACAGTGAGCCTGGCGGAATTAAAAGGGAAAGCCGTCGTGCTTTCTTTTGGCGGTACCTGGGTTCCGCTGACGGCAAAAGAGCTTGCTGCATTGCAAAAACAGGCGGATCGGTATGCTCCGCGCGGGGTGCAGTTTTTCTGGGTTAGCGTCAACAGCGACAAACCAGGAACCAGAACCAGCGCGACAGATGCCGATTTGAGCGCTTTTCTTCAAAAGAACAATGTGCGGTTGCCTGTGCTGCGCGATCCTGAGCAACAAGCCTACAAAGCTTTTGGGCTGGATGGGCTTCCCGCAGTTGTGATCATTAGCGAAGGAAAAGTGGCCTTGAAACACGTCGGCTTCGGCACGGAACAAAACGAAGGCTATTCTGAAATTGCCAAAGCACTGGAGCAGTTGCTGAAGTAAAAAGCAGAGTTCGAATGCAAAATGCGCTCGCGAAAGACTAACTTTCGCGAGCGCATTTTTTTATCCATTTCGCTGCGGCAATCTTTTTATCGGATTATTCGCCGGCAAAAATTTTGTCCACGCGCTTTGAAACTTCGCGCAGATAAGCTTCATCGCCGCCGCTGAGTTCAACAGTCAGATATCCGCTGTAACCAATTTCGCCGATTGCTTTACGGACTTCTTTCCAATCAATGCTGCCTTCGCGCAAAGCGACAAAGTTGCGCGTTCTGGTGTCGAAATCTTTCAAATGGAATCTGACGATGCGTTTGTTTAAGGCGCGAATCCATTCCTGAGGGAAACCGTACATCACCACATTGCCAACATCAAAATAGGCTTTGACCCATTGGCTTTTGAATTCGTCCACGTACTTTGCCGTATCGTAAGGCGTCAGCAAAAACTTGTTCCAAACCGGTTCAATGCCGATCATCACGCCCATTTCTTTCGCCAGCGGCAAGAGCTTTTTCACCACCGGTTGTGATCGCTGCCAGGCTTGCGGAATCGTCGTGTCAGGACGGACTACCGCTGGAACCAGCAGAACGGTGTCGGCTCCCCACAACTTTGCGTTGCGCAAAGAAATTTCCATTCGCTCTACGCTCTTTTTCACGTCGTCAGGGTTTGGACTGGAAAGCGGCCATTCCCAATGCCCCATGTTCATCACCGAATGAATCGGAATTTTCGCTTTCATCGAAGCTTCTTTAATTTCGTCGGCTTCTTTCTGATCAGTGATGGTTTGTGCTTCAATGCCTTCAAAACCTACGTCAACAGCCAGCTTGAAGCGGTCGGCATAACTCATCGTTTTGGGAAGCATTGTGATAAGCACACCTTTTTTCAATTGGCCGCCGGTTGGTTTCGATTGGGCAGCGCTCAATGCATCCGCTGGGAGCAACGCTGCGGCGGCTCCCATTCCGGATAATTTCAGAAACTCTCTTCTGTCGGTCATAAATTTGTTTCCCGTAAATTGATATTGATGCAAATGAAATCGGCGGTGGAAGATCGGCGGCATTCTACGCCTATGGTCTTTGCAGTCAACGGCGTTGTCGTCTACGAAAACTCCACCGGCCAAAAGTTTGGCAAAGCAAAACTGCTCAAGGTAAGATGC
>CAYLJQ010000305.1:0-8165 GCA_964383955.1 uncultured Heliomicrobium sp.
TTGAACCTTGTTTTTGATCGCTGGCTTCCGAAGTCGGCGGAACAATCAATCCTGGATCCGCAGCCATCGCGAAGGACGACATCACGAACAGCGCAAAAAGCGCCAACAACATGTGTGTGAGCTTGCGTGAGGTACGCATTTGTCTGATCTCCTTTAGTAACATGGTGGTCGGTTTGTGAGACTGCAATAAGCAGAGGGCGAGTTCCGCTTGAACGCAGAGTTAAACGCTTAAAAGTGTTAAAAGCCAATTTGCACCGACGAATCCCAGTGACTCCAAATTTCGTTTGAGATTTTGGTTCGCTACTTGTCGGCACCGCTAACGCGAGATCAATAAGCTTTCATAAGAGGGCATAACAGTGAGGAAAGCTTATCAACGCGGCGGAGATTACACTCAACCAAAAGTAGTGTCAATAACTTGGGCTATTATTTTCCATGGCCACCTGCAAATAAATCTTTTGTGGCCATTTTTATAGATTTGGCGCACTTGAAGAAATGTTCGCCCAGCACTTGCAGTTTGATTGGAACGCCGGTCGAAAGACAGGCTTAGGTTCCCGTTTAGCTTCGCCCATAAACCGGAATTGCGGCTCCGTTTATCGCCCGTGCAGCATCTGACGCCAGAAACAAAATGACTTCGGCAATTGCTTCAGGAGCCACCCACTTGCTGAAGTCGCTATCCGGCATGGCTGCCCGATTTTGCGGAGTGTCAATCAATCCAGGCATAACGCAGTTCACGTTTAACCCCGCATCTTTCAATTCTCCGGCCATGCTTTCAGTCAATCTGACAACGGCGGTTTTCGAAACGCTGTAAGCGGCGTGATACGGATCGCCACTTGTAGCGGCTCTGGAAGCAACACTGATAATTTTTCCATAGCTGCGCTCCAGCATATGCGGAATTACCGCTTGGCAGGCCAAAAATACCGAGCGTGCATTCAGGTTCAGCATGAATTCCCAATCGCCAATCGGCGTTTCATGCAGAGGCGTGCCCGCGCGGTACCCGCCTGCGGTATTGACCAAAACATCTATGCGGCCAAACCGATTCAGTATCTCCCTAACTGTTGTGGCAATTGAATCCGGATTCGTAACATCCGTCGCAGGCGCGACAAAATGATCTGCCGCTCCTGCAAAATCTGAAACCAGTTCGGTCAGCCGACCTGGCGTGCGATCAACAAAAGCGACTTTGGCCCCGGCGGTGGAAAATTCTTTTGCCACTGCAAGCCCAAGATTTCCGGCAGCTCCGGTAATCACAACAACGCGATCAGTCATTTCAAGCTTCATAGAATTCCTCAAGTCCCCCTGATAAAGTTTTCGCTTTCGGCCATTTTCCAAGAGCCGTAATTTCCCCAAACTGGAAACTGAAACTATTGGTGAATGCCGCTTGGCTGTATTTTTATTTCTGTTATAAGATCATTTCGGCTTTTCGCCGCTCAAAAACTGCGTTGAAATAGCAGTAGAGACAATCCATTTTCAAAAATTTTACGTAGGCCCATTCTAGGAGAGGTCGGTGCAAATTGCCTCAGGAAAGACCACAGACAGCATTGGGGCTGGTTCCAGAGACCAGGAATTGATCATGCTTATGCAAAGAATTGCCAGGAATGATCAATCCGCACTTGCAACGCTTTATGATGCGACAAACCGGCTAGCCTATGGCTTGATCTTGCGGGTAATTGGCGACGCGGGCACGGCAGAGGAAGTCTTGCTGGACGTTTACACTCAGGTCTGGCGGAAAGCAGCAAATTATGACACTGACAGGGGAAGTCCACTTGCCTGGTTGATGACAATTGCGCGCACCCGCGCAATTGACCGCTTGCGTTCCGGATGGCAGGACAAACAGCGCAAAGAGCCGCTTGATTTATTGAATGATCGCGAAACAACTGCTGCCAGTCCGGAGGAAGCGACCGTGAATGCCGAAATGCAGCGATTTGTTCGCACAGCCCTTAGCGGGCTTTCGCCTGAACAGCGCGAAGTGATTGAACTGGCCTATTACGGCGGCTTAAGCCACAGTGAGATTGCCGCCAAATTGAACCAGCCGCTCGGCACAGTCAAAACACGAACCCGACTGGGAATGATGAAACTGCGCGAAGCTTTGACCCCACTATTAAGCAAGCGCAACGAACCCCAACAAATGAGGAGGGATTTTTGAATTGTCCCCCAGAATGACCATCGAACAGACACAGGAAATGGCTGCGCTATACGCGCTTGGCGCACTGACTCAGCACGAAGTACGCGCATTTGAAACTTTGCTGGCCGAAGATAACAGTAATTTGGCAGAAGAATTGGCCGCGTTTGAAACCGTTACGACCCACCTGGCTTTCGCGGCCCCGGAACGTGCGCCGTCCTCTTCGGCTCGCGAACAGCTTTTGGCTGGCATTGCTCAAACGCCCCAACAATCTTCCGAACAAGAAATCCATTTTCCCTTTGCCTCTTCGGAGCAGTTGTCTGAGGTTTTCAGCCTCCACGCTGACGAAGGCGAGTGGCAGGAAATTGGCCCCGGACTGACGGCAAAAACCCTTTTTGTTGACCATCTGCGAGGCACGATCACTTCGCTGATGAAAATGGCTCCGGGTGGAGCTTTGCCGCCGCATCGTCACCTGGGCAATGAACAGTTTTACATTCTGGAAGGCGATTGCAGTGCTCAAGGCGCGCAACTTGGGCCGGGGGATTTTCATCGCGCGGCAGCCGGAACCGTGCATGAATCCACTTCCACTGTCGGAGGCACCACCTTTTTACTGATCGCTCCGGCAGATTACGAAATCCTTCAACCGGCGGATTACTGATTGAAGACAAATTTCTTCAAAACCGAAAGAGCGCCGCTCAGCAGAGTTGGCGCTCTTTCAAATTTCGGCCAATGCAGAAAGCGCACACGTAGCAGAGGCGCAGTGACGCCTGTCTACTTCGTGCGCGCTTCAACAATGATTTTATGTTGATCACAAGTCCCGCCAACGAACGACTGAAACATGCACGGCGAGTCCGTGATGGACGCGAAGACGATTTGATTTTCGTCGAAGGCGAACGCCTGATCGAAGAATGCCTGCAATCAGGCTTGGCGCTGGCAGCGTGTTTTCACTCGCCTGAGCTTTCGCCCAGAGCACAAAAGATACTGGCGGAACTTGCTGACCGGGATTGCACGCTATTGCCAACTGCCGATGCCGTTCTTGCCACAATTAGCGATACCGTCAATTCCCAAGGCTTGATCGTCCTTGCCCAGCGCCCAACAGCAACGCTCGATCAGGTTTTTTCTTCCGGGGAATTGATCGTTTGCCTTGACGCGGTTCAAGACCCCGGCAACTTCGGAACGATCCTGCGAACAAGCGAAGCCGCAGGAGCAAGCAGCGTTATCGCATTGAAAGGTTCGGTTGATGCTTTCGCGCCAAAAACTTTGCGAAGCGCGATGGGTTCGGCGTTTCGATTGCCGATTGCAACCGATGTCAATCCAATGGAATTTTTGGCGAAATCGCGCGAGGCAGGTTTGAAAATTGTGGCGGCAACGGCTGAAGGCGAAACCATTTACAGCAATTTCAACTGGCGGCAACCGGCTGTGATCATTCTCGGCAACGAAGCGAATGGCGTCAGCGCAGAACTGCTTGAACAAAGCGACGCTCGAATCAACATTCCGCTCCAAACTCCAGTTGAATCGCTAAACGTCGCATCGGCAGCGGCTGTAATTTTGTTTGAAGCCGCACGGCAAAAAGCTATCTGAGCTTTCTCAATCGCTCCGCCGCAGCCTCCAAGGTCTCGTCTTTCTTGCAGTAACAGAACCGAACCTGCTGCGCGCCAAGTTCAGGGCGGCGGTAAAAGCTGCTGCCAGGGACCACAGCAACACCAAGTTCCTTGATCAGATGCTGCGTGAACTTGATGTCGTTTTCAAAGCCGAACGCCGAAATGTCCGTGATGATGTAATACGCGCCGTCTGGCTTGAAGCATTTGAAGCCCACCTCTTCCAGCACGCCGAGCAAAAAATCCCGCCGCCGCTGGTAATCGCTTTGCAGATGGTCGTAATAACTTCGCGGCAAGCTCATCGCGTAAACACCGGCTTCCTGAAGCGGCGCGGCGGCTCCAACGGTCAGAAAGTCGTGAACCTGGCGGATGCCGTTGATCAGATCGGGCGCAGCAATCGCGTACCCGACTCGCCAGCCAGTCACCGAATATGTCTTCGACAAACTGTTGATTGTCACTGTGCGGTCGCGCATGCCGTCCAGCGTGGCCATCGCCACATGCTCAATTCCCCGCCCCGCGTCCGGATACCAGATGTGTTCGTAAATTTCGTCGGTCAGCGCCAGCGCATCAAATTCAATGCACAGGTCAGCGATGAAGCGCAGTTCTTCGCGTGTGAAAACTTTGCCGGTCGGATTGTGCGGTGTGGTGATGATGATGGCTTTCGTTCGTTCGTTGAACGCGGCGCGCAGTTCGTCTTTGTCAAAATGCCAAACCGGCGAAGTTTCATCCGGCGCGTGCAGCGTCACGTACCGCATCACCGCTCCAGACAAAATCGCGTCCGGCCCGTAATTTTCATAGTACGGCTCAAAGACGATCACTTCTTCGCCCGGATCAATCACTGCCAGCATTGTAGCGATCATGGATTCGGTCGAGCCGCAGGTGACGACGACTTCGCGGTCAGGATCAATGTCCAAGCCCAGATGCCATTTGGTTTTGGCGGCAATCGCATCGCGAAAGCGTTTCGCTCCCCACGTGATGGCGTATTGGTTGATGTCGGCTTCGATGGCTTCGCAAGCTGCGCGTTTGATGTCAGCAGGCGCGGGAAAATCCGGGAAGCCTTGCGACAGGTTGACCGCGCCGTGCAGATTCGCCTGCCGCGTCATTTCGCGTATGACGGATTCGGTGAAGCTTGAAGCTTTGCGGGAAACACGATTTTTCATCTGTAATAAAGGTAGGGCAGATTTTCCAATCTGCCCTGAATATCCAAATTAAATTGCATCGGCAGTTAAGAAGCCACCGACAAGATAGAAACTTGATTAGCCGTTGTTCTTCTGGAAATCGCCCATGAATTCGACCAGCTTTTCCACGCCCGCTTTCGGGAACGCATTGTAGATCGAAGCGCGAAGTCCGCCGACCGAACGGTGGCCCTTCAATCCATCCAGCCCCGCAGCCGTTGCTTCTTTGATGAATTTCTTTTCCAGGTCTTCGCTGGGCAAGCGGAACGTCACATTCATCAAACTGCGGCAATCGGCTTCAGCGTGGCCGCGATAGTAGTTGTCCGAAGCATCAATCGCTTTGTACAAAACTGCGGCTTTCTCTTTGTTCATTGCCTGGACTTTTTCCAAACCGCCGACTTCGTTCAGCGCCCACTTGAACACCAAACCGCAAATGTAAATCGCAAAGCATGGCGGCGTGTTGTACATCGAACCGTTCTTGGCAAAGTTCTTGTAATCCAGCATCGCTGGCAAGCCTTCAGGAACTTTTTCCAGCAAATCATCACGGACGATGACAATGGTTGCGCCTGCCGGGCCTGCGTTCTTTTGCGCTCCGGCGTAAATCAAACCGTATTTGCTGACATCAACCGGGCGGCTGATGAAATCCGACGACATGTCGCACACCAGCGGAACGTTGCCAGCGACAGGTTCATCCTGAAACTCAACACCGAAGATTGTTTCGTTTGACGTGTAATGAACATACGCCGCGTTCGGATCGAGTTTGATCTCTTCGGATTTCGGCAGCCGGTTAAAGTTGGTATCGGCGGTCGTCGCGGCTTCGCGCACAGTGCCGATTTTTTTGGCTTCCTTGATCGCTCCCTGCCCCCAACTGCCGGTCAGAATGTAATCAGCGGAAGCGCCTTTCGGCAGCAGGTTCATCGGAATCATCGTGAACTGCATGCTTGCGCCGCCCTGCAAAAACAAAACCTTGTAATTGTCGGGAATGCTGAGCAGTTTCCTCAGATCGGCTTCGGCTTCGGCAATAATTTGCTCGAAAGTCGCTGAGCGGTGGCTGACTTCCAGCACGGACATGCCTACACCGGGCAAGGAAAACAAATCACGTTGAGCTTGTTTCAGAACCGGTTCCGGCAAAATCGCCGGACCTGCGCTGAAGTTAAAAATACGTTCGGACATTTATTGATCTCCTGTTTGATAAAAAGTATTGATGACGAAATTCAGGCGGCTGCTTTCTCAGCAGTCTCCATCCAGGCTGGCAAGTGACTGCCATATAAAACATCGGGATCCATATCTGCGCCGTTTGGCCAAACGATTGTTGCTAATTCGGGGTCTACTTTAACAGCACAGAACATTTCACGGCTTTGTCGGATCGGTTCAAAGATCGGCCCTCGCAACAACGGCTCAAGGTTTACGACTTTTTGTTCACCAGTGCTGAACTCCAATCGAACTCGAAATTTTTCCAAAGGTTGTACAGAATGAATCAAAACCATTTTGCAACTCCTATAAAACAAGCAAATTGGCTTCGATGACGTCACCATTGCCAGAGCAAACGCGATCCATTGTTTCGGGTTCCAGCGTGCCGTCAAGTTCGATTCTGGCAATTGCCGCTTCGGCTCCGGCGAAGACGATGTTTTCCATTTTCTGGACGTTGATGTTTGCCGCTTTGATTTCGTTCAGCACGTGAGCCAGCACGCCCGGACGGTCTTTGTGGCGAACAACCAGCAGATGCGTCGCCGGAGTTCGGTCAGCCAGATTGACTACATTGGGAACCGAGCCGGTTTCTCTGAACTCGCGAATGATGCGGACGGTTTCAGCGGCGATAGCTTCCTGTGCCTGATCGGTTGAAGCGCCAATGTGATGTGTGCCGTAAACGCCTGGCAAGCTGACGATTTCATCGCTGAACTCTCCGGTTGCCGTCGTCGGTTCATTCGCAAACACGTCCAGGCCAGCGCGAATGTGTTTGATTTTTATGGCTTGCGTCAGCGCAGCCTGATCAACGACTTCAGCGCGGGCGGTGTTGATCAGAATCGCGCCGGGTTTCATCATTTCAAACACATCGGCGTTGATGAAACCGCGCGTGTCTGGTGTCAAGGCCACATGCAAACTGATGATGTCGGCGTCGGAAACAACTTCCAAAATTGACTGGCGATAGTGGATGCCAAGCTCTTCGGCTTTTTCCGGCGTCAGGTTCCGGCTCCAGCCAAGAATGTCCATGTCGAAGGCTTTGGCGCGCGAAATCATCTCGCTGCCAATTTGTCCCAGTCCGATCAAACCAAGCGTGCGACCTTTCAACCCGGCGGCTTTACCGTATTCCTTCTTGTTCCATTTACCCGCGCGAAGCTCCGCAACGTTGTCGGCAATGCGACGGTCCAACGCCAGAATTAAACCGAACGCGAGTTCCGCCACCGCGACGGAGTTTTTGCCGGGACAGTTCGAAACGTAAATGCCGCGTGCGGAAGCCGCTTTGACGTCAATTGTGTTGAATCCGGCTCCGGCGCGAACCACCAACCGCAACTTGCCCGCATCCAGCGCGGCTTCGTTGACCTTGGTTGAACGAACCACCAGCACGTCGGCTCCGGTGTCGCGGATGGCTGTAGCCAGCGCTTCGTCTTTAAGGTCGGGATTGCTGATGACTTCACAGCCGATGGCTTTGAGTCCCTCAATCCCGCTTTGCTCGAATTTGTCTGCTATTAGCACTCTCATAAATTAGGTGCAGTCAAAAATTCGCCTTGCAGGCTCAAACGTAAGATTAGCGAGTCAATCAGCTTTTCAGCTTCAAAATATTCGCAGTTGTGCTTCTCGACCTTGTTGGTGGAATGATCCCAATATCGAATTTGAAATGACTTTGCACCGCCATTTATGCTGACCATGCCCCTGCCAGCTTTTATGACCAGCGAATCGAGAGAAGTCGCAGCCGAAATATTTGAAGCGTATTCCTTCCGCGAAAGATTCTCGACCAAACGAGCCATCAGTTGATAATCCTCACCAAATTCAGCAACAAGGTCGCGGTAATGGTTTACCAATTCCGGGCAAGACAACTTGGGAACCCACATAACTCAAATCAGATGACTTAAAAGTCCATCCCGCAACTTCGGTTCGAACCAGGTGGATTTGGGCGGCATGATTTCGCCTGCGTCGGAAATTTCCATCAGTTCGTCCAGTGAAGTCGGGTACATCGAAAAGGCGACAGCGAATTTCCCTGAATCAACCAACCGCTCCAGTTCGCGCGTGCCGCGAATGCCGCCGACGAATTCAATTCGTTTATCAATTCGCGGATCT
>CAYLJQ010000306.1:0-8119 GCA_964383955.1 uncultured Heliomicrobium sp.
GCTTCCAGCGCGGGCGCGTTCAACGGTGGTCATAACCTGCATCACCTGACGCTGACGACTGCTTCCTATGTCGTTCCGGTCTTCCCGCCAAGCTGCTAGTTTGCTAAGCGGAAATCCCGATAAAAGCAAAGAGGCCGAGTTCGCTCGGCCTCTTTGCTTTTTCAGCCATTAAACGGCGTCCCTCAGTATTGAATTGGGTTATAGGTATTGAAAAATGAAGTTATGGCCGATGCTTTAGCTCACCTGGCTCACCCAGTCCGCGCCCGCTCAATAAACTCGCCCATTCCTGAGCGACGAAAATGATTGCGGCAAAATACGTCCAGAGATTTGCCGGATCGGCAGCCAGCACCGGGCGATTCTTTTCGAAATACCTGTGCCCTGCCAGTTGAAAAATCCAGCCGATGACGAAAAGCGCAATCGCCCATCGCCAGCTAAAAAACAGCATCGGAAACGAAGCCACGATCATTGGCACACCGATCAGGTGCGGAACCTTGCAACCAATGGTGCGATGCTCAGCGCGGTACAACTCCATGTGTTCTTGAAACGAGCGCATGTCTCCTCCAGGTTTTTTAGAATGCCGCGATTCTCTACCTCGCTCCAAAAGCTGTCAAAGCCCGGTTTGCCACATTCAATTCGACTTCACGCCCGGCCCCAATCTCCTGCAAAAAAGTCTGGTCGTGGCTGACGGCGATTAACACGCCTTGAAACCGGTTCAGCGCGGAAACCAAAGCTTCAACGCTCGCCAAATCCAGATTGTTCGTTGGTTCATCAACGATCAATATTTCTGGCGATTGATCCGCGCCGAGCAAACAAGCCAACGCTGCGCGCATTCGCTCTCCCCCGCTCAACACTGAAGCAAGTTTGAGCGCCTCGTCGCGGATGAACAAAAATCGTCCGAGCAGCGTTCGCAATTCATGCTCTGACCTCAGCGGCGCAACTCTGCGAAGGTTTTCCAGCACAGTCAGTGATGAATCCAGCACGCTCGTTTGCTGATCCAGCAACGCGATTCGCGCCGCACCAAGCTTGATCTCGCCAACCGTCGGCTGCTTTTTGCCACAGATCAAATCAATCAATGTGGACTTGCCTGCGCCATTTGCCCCTTTCAACCAGATGCGTTCAGGCCCGATGATTTCCAGATTGATCGGCGTGGGCCATAAGGGTGATTCAGCATCGGCAAACTGATAATTGACATCTTTCACCTCAATCATGCGCTTTTGAGCTGGAATCTTCGTGCTTGCCAGATCAACGGTGATCTGGTTTTCAATCGTCAAGTTGTCGCGCGCTTCTGCAACTTCCTGGCGAACTCGCTCGACTTTGTCTTCGTGGCGGCCTTTCAATCGCCCGGACGTATTTTCCGCCGCACGTTGCAACGTGCCGACGACAATGGAGGGCAAGCCTCCTTTTTTTGACGAACTGTGTTTGGCTGAAGCCTGTCTTTGCTGCTGACGTTCTTGAGCGCGTTGGGCGATTTGCCGGGCGTCTTTCAATCGCTGTTGAGCGCCCGCCAGGGCTTGTTCCGCTGCTGCGCGTTCGATGCGCTGTTGTTCTCGATAAAAGTCGAAATTGCCACCGTAAACTTTCAATCCGGCGGAACTCATTTCGGCAATCTGATCCACGAGCGACAATAACCGCCTGTCATGACTGACGACCAACAACCCCTGTTTCCAGCCGGCGACAAGTTCGTAAACAAATTCGCGCGCCGATAAATCCAGATGATTCGTCGGTTCATCCAGAATCAAAAAGTCTGGCTCTTCCAGCAACAATCCGGCAATGCGAACACGCGTCAATTCGCCGCCGCTCAAACTACCAATCAATCGAGTCCGATCAATGTGCGCGATTCCAAGTTTGGCAAAGACATATTCGATACGCTCCGGTAAATCCCAGCGGTCGGCAACCAACTCGAAATCTTCATGCGAAGCTTCGCCGGAAATCGTCCGATTGTATGCCGCCATCGCGTTGGCGAGGTTGATCGCTTCAGCAACGCTTGCGAGTGAATCAAACGCAACCTTTTGCGGCAAATACGAAACACGGCCAGCGCGAGACAACTTGCCGCCAGAGGTCACAATCCGGCCGGTCAGAATTTCCAGCAACGTAGTTTTCCCAATGCCGTTCGCGCCAACCAAACCTGTGCGAACCGCGCCGAAACTGAATGTAAGTGATTTGAAAAGTGTGGAACCGTCAGGCAGGTGATAGCCCAGATTCACCCCGGTCAGGTGATTTTGCATACGCTAAATCCTTTCATACAAAAACAGTGATGGCTGCCGCAGACAATGCCAGCGGCGTGTAAGTCGTCTTTGTTGAATCGGTTCTAGCTACGCATAATGGCTCCGGCTTTCGTGCAATCATCCTTGCAACTCCAACCGGAAAAATCTCCTTCGGCTATCAAAAAAGAATCGCGTTTGGCTTTTGGTGAATCCAGCCAAGCGCGCGGGAAAATACAAAACCTACGCAAAACTGTCAAACGGGTTTTTCAGTGCACCTTGGCAGCCTGGTCAAAATAAGGCTTCAATCGCTCGGAACCAACACTTGGCGCAACCACATCAATTTGAGTCACCGCAACGCCAAACTCCATTAGCGCATAAATTCGGCGATTGATCAGTTTCAGTGGCGCAATCATCAGTTTGAACAGCCCAGGCGAAAACTTCATCAGTTTCGGCGGGCGATTCAACGCGGCAAACGCCAGTTCGACAGTTTCTTTGCGTGTGAAAATCTCCGGCCCGCCGACGGCCATTTCCGAGATGTCGCTTTCCAGAGCATTTACACATACCCGAGCAACGTCGGCTTCGTGAATGGGATTAGTCCGGCATTCGCCGGAACCAATCAACATCCCACGCCCTTTCGCAGCGAACTTTAGAATTTCCAGGTGGAACCCGAAAAAGCCTGTTGGCCGAATTACTGCCTGCTTCAACTCAGAAGCACGCAAAGCTTCGACAAATTTTTCGTGCGCATCTGCATATTCCGTCTGCCGCAATTTGTCTGCTTCTGCCAGCGACACATATACAAATTTGCCTACCTGTTGCTTCCCAGCTTCCGTCAGCAAGTTCAGGTTCCCTTGGTAATCAACTTCGTAAAACGATTTGCGGTCGCCAAAGTTATTCATGCTCATCGAAGCGCCAGCACAGGAAATCACTGCATCAATCTGGTCGCAGACGCCTGGGAAAGTGCCGGTGTCCGTCAGGTCAGCCGCAGCAATTTCTTCAATGCCAAACTCCTGTTTCAACGCCTGTAACTTGCGCTCATTGCGCCCGCAGGCTTTGACCCAATAACCGCGCTGCTTTAATTCCGCGACAACGGCTTTGCCCAACTGGCCTGTAGCTCCGGCCACCAACACTTTGTGAATCGAATAATCGGCCATCGCGGCTCCTCAATTGATGCAGATGCCGCCGTCCAGCGGAATCACGACACCGTTCAAATACGCCGAAGCGCGCGAAGCAAGATAGATTGCAATGCCCGCCATATCTTCCGGCTGGCCAATTCGTTTGAGCGGGCAGTGGCCTTCGATTTCCGAACGGAAGTTATCCAGCATCCATTCCGTCATTTTGCTTTCAAATGGGCCGGGCGCGATGGCGTTGACCGTGATGCACCGTTCTCCCAGGCGCACTGCCAGCACACGCGTCAGGTGATGAACCGCAGCTTTGCTCGGCGAGTAAGAGAAGTTATCCATGCTGGGAACCTTGATGCCATCAATCGAACCGATGTTGATGACCCGCGCCGGGTCTTCGGGTTTGGCGGCTTTTTCCAGCAGCGGCAACAGGTATTGCGTCAAAAAGAATACGCCTTTGACGTTGGTGTCCATCGCCCTGTCCCAACCGGCTTCTGGAAACTCGTCCAGCTTCGCTCCCCACAAAGCGCCCGCATTGTTTACTAGCACATCCAGCGAAGTTTCACGTTTGATCAGTTCATCCGCCAGATGACGACACCCCGCCGTGTTTGAAAGGTCGGCGGGAATTGCAATGCATTCGCCGATTGCCGACAAGCGTTTTGCTACATCATCGCACACTTCGGCTTTGCGCGAAGAGATATAAACTTTCGCTCCGGCTTCCAGATACGCGCGGGCAATCATCAAACCGATGCCGCGAGAACCGCCTGTCACCAGCGCGGTTTTGCCTTTGATCGAAAATAAATCTTGCACGTTAAGAGCTTGTTCGGGCGTCATGGATGCTCCTTTTCTTGACTCTGTTTGGGATGGTTTTTACACTCCGCTTACCGACTGGTAAGTTCATTGCCAGAATATCACGCCCGCTGAAAAAGAAGTTAGATCACACAGCTTTTCTGAAATCGCCGGTCAAAAATCGGCTGACGGTTCATCAAATGCCCACGTTACTTAATCGCCGAATCATCCGGCAGAGGTTTACCAAATGAATGCCGCACAACTGACGCTGGACAACATCGAACGTTTTGGCGAATACGATTCGACTTGGTTTGAAGGCCGTAGTTACACCAACGTCCAGCTATATCAATATGCCTGCCGCTTCGCGGAAACATTGCGCCAGCACGGCGTCAACCCCGGCGACGGCGTGGTGGTAATGATGCTGAATTCTCCTGCCGTAACAGCAGCGTTCAACGCAATCTGGAAAGTCGGTGCGGTTATCATTCCGGTTACACCGATGTGGAATGCACGCGAAGTTCGTTATGTGCTGGAAGATTCCGGGGCCAAAATCGTCGTCACTTCACCGGAACTGGCCGCACGACTGAAAGAAGCTTCGGCAGACCTGCCAAACTTTCGTGAGGTTCTGTGCATAGGCCCAACCGGCGATGCCACAAACATCGAAGCCGAAATCGAATCTGCCGAAGAGTTCACGCCGCTGATCGAACGCGAACCGGACGATTTGGCGATGCTGCTGTACACCTCAGGCACAACCGGAAATCCAAAAGGCGTCATGCTCAGCCACGACAATATGATTTTTGTCGCCGACGCGCTTTACGAACGAAACGCCAGCGCCGGTCAGATTCGCGGCCTTAGCGTATTGCCGATGAGCCACGTTTTTGGTGTATTGATGATGAGCTTGAGTTCGCGCATGGGGAACAGCAACTACATACTGAAACATTTTGACGCGGGAAAAATTCTTGCGCTGATCGAAAGTTTCAAAGTGCAACGACTGGCGTTTGTTCCGACCATGCTGACGATGCTGATCAATCATCCTGACAGGGAAAAATACGATTACTCTTCGCTAAATCTGGTGGGCACCGGCGGAGCGCCCCTGGCGGAAACGACCCGGCTGGAATTTCAGCGATTATTCAATTGCACGGTCAAACAAGGGTACGGCTTGTCGGAAACTGCTGGCGCGCTGACGACTTACTACACAGAAGAAGCTTACCGGCTTGGCTCTGTAGGCCGGGCAATGAATGGATTTGAAATTTGCGCGATGGATTTCAGCAACAACATTTTGCCTGCCAGAGAAACCGGTGAGCTTTGCACGCGCGGACGGCACGTGATGCTTGGCTACCTGAACAAACCCGAAGCAACGCGTGACACGATCATTGATGGGTGGCTGCACACCGGAGACATTGGCCACGTTGACGCTGAAGGATACGTTTTCATCACCGACCGCAAAAAAGAACTGGTCATCAAAGGCGGCGAAAACATCTCTCCCCGTGAAATTGAAGAAGGTCTTTACTCTCATCCGGCCATCGCCGAAGCCGCTGTCTTCGGCATCCCGGACGAAATTTACGGAGAAAATCTGGCTGCGGCTGTCGTGCTTCGCGCGCGGCATTCGCTGACCGAAGACGAACTGAAAACCTTCATTGGCGGTTATGTGACCAAGTTCAAAGTTCCCGCCAAGATCATTTTCATGGATGCCCTTCCCAAAGGCCCGAGCGGCAAAATCCTGAAACGCGCAATTCGTGACGAAATCGTTTCAACGTAGCGAAGCCGCCGAAATCAGCGCGCCGCCTTCGATGGCAATAATCTGTCCGGTGACCAAATCAGGACCGGTGATTACATTCAAAATCAAAGCCGCTACGTCTTCGGCGTCGCAGACTTTGTTCAATGCCGCGTGGTCTTCAGCTCTCTTTTTCAAGGATTCGTAATTGGCCTGGCCCAGTCCATCCTGCAACCAGCGCGTGGTGATGAAGCCCGGCGCGACGGCGTTGACGCGAACTTTCGGCGCAAACACGCGCGCCAGCGTAACCGTCAAATTGTTCAGCGCCGCTTTTGACGCGCAGTATGGAATCGAACTTCCGATGCCGCGAATGCCTGCGATGCTGGATACGTTGACGATTTCGCCGTTGCCTGATGCAATCAACGCTGCCTGCGCCGCGCGCGAAACCTGAAACGTGCCAATGACGTTGGTCGAGAAAATCCGATTCCAATCGTCCAGCTTTACGCCTTCCAGGTCTTCGTGGGCGACGAATGCAGTCACGCCCGCGTTGTTGACCAAAACGTCCAGCCGACCGAACTCGGCCACAGCAGTATCAATCATCCTGCGACAAGCTGCGTCGTCGGCCACGTCGGCTTGAACCGCAATGCACTTTACGCCGAGCGCTGAAACGTCCGCCGCTGTTTGTTCGGCTTCAGCTTTCGAGCGGCTGTAGTTAATCAAAACCGAACAACCACGTTTGGCCAATTCCAACGCCGTGGCTCGTCCAACGCCTGTGCCTCCGCCGGTAACGACGGCTGCTTTTCCTGCAATTTCCATTTTCGTTTTCTCCTTAACGCAAAGACGCAGAGCAGCAAAGCTTGTTGTAAATATTCTCCGCGTCTTTGCGACTTTGCGTTGAAGTGTCGTTTACCCGCCGAAAGCGTCCAATCCGGTGATGTGTTTGCCCAGCACCAGCATGTGAACTTCGTTCGTGCCTTCGTAGGTGTAAACAGATTCCAGATTGGCCATATGTCGCATGATCGAGTAATCGCCGATGATGCCGTTCGCGCCCAAAATGCCGCGCGCAGAGCGGGCAGTTTCCAGCGCCATGCCTACGTTGTTGTATTTGGCCATCGAAACATGAACCGGCTCCATCGTGCCTGCGTCTTTCATCCGGCCAAGCTGCAAACATAGCAACTGCGCTTTGCTGATTTCGGTCAACATCTCGGCCAGTTTCTTCTGTGTCAACTGGAAGCTGCCGATAGGGCGGCCAAATTGGATTCGCTGTTTGGAATATTCAACTGCGGTTTGAAAGGAATCAATCGCAGCGCCGATGGCTCCCCAGGCGATTCCGTATCGCGCTTGCGTCAGACAACTCAGCGGGCTTTTCAATCCACCGCTGAGCGGTAAAACGTTTTCTTCCGGAATCAGGCAATCTTCAAAGACAAGCTCCGAAGTGACCGACGCGCGCAAACTCATCTTGTGTTTGATTTCCGGCGCGCTGAACCCTTTGGTTCCCTTTTCCACCAAAAAGCCACGAATCTTGTCATTTTCGTCAGTCTTCGCCCAAACGATGGCGATGTCGGCAATGGTTCCGTTGGTAATCCAGGTTTTGCTGCCGTTCAACACCCAGCCGTCTTTTGTTTGCTTGGCGCGAGTTTTCATGCTGCCGGGGTCGGAACCGGAATTCGGCTCGGTCAGTCCGAAACAGCCGATGACTTTGCCAGCAGCCATATCTGGCAACCATTTCATCTTTTGCTCTTCGCTGCCGAAAGCGTAAATCGGATACATACACAAAGCGCCTTGCACGGATACAAAGCTGCGAATACCGCTGCCGCCTGCTTCCAGTTCCTGCGTGATCAACCCGTAAGCGACGTTGTTGACGCCTGCGCAGCCATATTTTTCCGGCAGGTTTGCGCCCAAAACGCCGAGCGAAGCCATTTCGGGAATCAGGTCGAATGGGAATCGGCCTTCTTCAAAACAGTCTGCGATGATCGGTTTGACGCGTTCGTTGACAAAAGTTCTAACCGATTGGCGAATCAGCTTTTCTTCGTCGCTAAGCTGCGCGTCGAGCTTGAAAAAATCCACTTCAGAGGTGCTCATAATTCTCTCCTGTTGATGAATTTGTTATTGCGTGAATGATAAGAATCTGTAAGCGACAAACTACTATTTGGCTTTGAAGTCGGCAAATGAAAGTCGAATTATTGCCCAATGATTTTCACCGCAGAGGCGCAAAGAAACGCAGAGGATTCGCGGAGTGTTCCACCATCTCTGCGCCACCTCAGCGTTCTCTGCGACTCTGCGGTTAACTCTTTCAC
>CAYLJQ010000307.1:0-8094 GCA_964383955.1 uncultured Heliomicrobium sp.
AGTAGATGCTTTTGGGACGACCTTTGATGTCAAAATTGAAGCCTTTTTTTTCTAATTGCTCCTGAATTGGCTTCATAAACTGCTCAATGTAGCGTTCACGAACTACTTTTTTCTCGTCCAGACCTTTGGCAATCAGGTTTTTATTATTGTCTCTCATAAAAATTCTTCCTTTTGTTGCTTAGAAGGGGCGAGAGGCGCAGGTAGAACGCCCACCGCTGTTCAATTCACGATTACTTTTCCCGAAAAGCAATCGGTTAGGGCAAACTGTCCAGACCAGCCGAAACCAGTCATCGAATGTTTGACATTTATTTTTGAGAACCGGATTGAATTAGAGGTATTTTCGTCCCAGCAAGGAACTTGAGAAGCGCCAACTGAGATGTCTTAACAACATAACTGTGAAGACCGTCATTTTTGACTTAATAAGTTATCTCGTCGGCTTGATTGGGATTATCCGAATGGATTTACCACGTGTCAAGCTGGGGGTGGGCGGTTTTGGCGGCTGTGGTTTATGATTCACAATCATTTAAGGTTTGCAGTTCAACTTCTTTGCAATTTCTTGCTGAAAACGGAGAAAAATTATGACAGAGACAAAATCGCGGCGCGATTTCCTGAAACAGGCAAGCGCAGGGGCGGCAGTTATCTCAACTTTTTCAATTCCAGCCAGGGCATATGAATCAGTTTCTGCTGTTTCCACCGGAAAAGTGTCCGGAGCCAATGACCGCGTTAACGTCGGTTTTGTTGGCTGTGGCGGACGAATGAACACCCACCTGAATTACGTCGTTGCCCGGTCAAAGGAAAAAGGCGATGTTCAAGCCGTGGCCGTCTGCGACATTTACGACAAACGGAAACAGCTTGCCCGCCAGCGCGCCGGAGTTGATGAGAAATCGGTTCATCATGATTTTCGCGAACTGTGCGCCCGCAAAGATGTGGATGTTGTTGTGATTGCTTCTCCGGATCACTGGCATCACGCCCATGCGATGGCTGCGCTGCGAGCAGGAAAAGACGTTTACCTGGAAAAACCATTCACCTACACGATTGAAGAAGCCAGGGAAATTGCCGAATTCGTCAAAGCAAACAAGCGCGTGCTGCAGGTCGGCAGCCAGTACACTTCCTTCGATCATTTCCACAAAGCGCAGAAAGCGATCAAGGATGGGTTGATCGGGCAGGTGGTTTGGGCGACGGCTGGTTACGGACGCAATGCCAACAAAGAAGGCGGCGAATGGAATTACGCGATTGATGCAGACGCCAGCGACAAGAACATTGACTGGAAAGCCTTTCTGGGCAACGCGCCGAAACGAGCATTCAGCGCCGAACGCTATTTTCGCTGGCGCAAATACTGGGATTATTCCGGCGGCATTGCGACAGACTTGTTTTACCACGCGCTGGCTCCGTACGTGATGATCACGGGACAGCAGTTTCCGGAACGGGTGACTGCTTCGGGCGGCATTTATGTTCAGAAAGACCGCGAAGTCCCCGACACCTTGCTGATGAACGTGGACTATTCGACGTTTACGGTAAACCTGTCCTGTTCCGTCGCCAGTGGAGCCTCGCCTTTGCTGGCCGTCAACGGAACCGAAGGCCGAATCATCGTCGCCCAGAAAGGCGAAGACTTTAGCCACAAAACCATCGAAATCGTCCCAGACAACGAATACCGCAAAGAATTCAAAGCCAAAACCGGCGAAGAAAAACTGCTGATCGAATGCCAGCCGAACCTGCGTGGCGCGCATCCGCACATGGACAACTTCATGGATTGCGTCCGCAGCCGCAAAGAACCGAATTTGAATGCGGAGCTTGGCTACAAAGTGATGGCGGCAATTCGCATGGGCGTTGACGCCTATCGGCAACAAACAACAATCAAATGGGATGCTCGGCGCGAACGCGCGATGGCGAAAGCCTGAAGGAGAGACGGATGGCTGAACCAATCGAACGTCACATAGAACAGACGTTCCCGTGTTATTACGATCTTTATATTCCCGACGCCGACAAGCCGAAACCGTTGATCATTGCGATGCACGGGTACGGCGGCGACAAAACTTCGATGATGAAACTGGCGCGACGCATCAACGAAAAAGATTTCGTCATCGCCGCGTTGCAAGGTCCACATCAGCATTTGGTGATGCCGACCAAAGAATCGCCGAAACTCGGCTACGGATTTGGCTGGCTGAGCAATTTCAAGCCGGAAGATTCCGTCGCGTTGCATCACCGGTTGGTCAACCAGATCATTGATGAGCTTGCAGCTTCAGGCGAAGCCGACACCAGCCAGGTTTTTCTGATCGGATTTTCGCAAGCCTGCGGCGTGAATTTCCGGTACGCGTTCACCAATCCTGGTCGCGTTCAAGGCGTCGTCGCCATTTGCGGAGGCATTCCGGGTGATTGGGAAACCGAAGGCAAATACGCTGAAGGCAACATTGACGTGTTGTACATTGCCGCTGAACGCGACGAATTTTATACGACAGACATCATGCGCAAGAACGCCGAAGCGCTGAAAAGCCGCGCGCGTTCGGTTGAGCTTCGATTGTTCGACGCCAAACACGAGGTTCCGCGTGATTCTTATTCTGTGATTGACGAATGGCTCAGGAAGATGAGTCAGTACCGCGACCGGTAGGAAGCCGCTGGATATTCAAAAACTATGACAACGACAACTCTTAATTCCCAGATCGAAGAGCTTTTTGCAACGCCTGCGTCAGAGTTGACTGGCGACGCACGCGAACAGGCGCTAACGACATTTTATGTGTTCAAAACGGCGCTCAACCAAGGCGAAATCCGCGCTGCCAGCCGCTCTGCGGACGGACAGTGGCAGGTTCATCAATGGGTCAAGCGCGGCATTCTGCTCGGCTTCCGGCTGGGCACAATGGTGGATTATTCGATCAATGGAAACTTCCGTTATTTCGACAAAGAAACCTACCCGACCAAACGGCTGACGATCACGGACGGCGTTCGCATTGTGCCGGGCGGAACGACCGTCCGCGAAGGCGCTTACCTGGCTTCGGGCGTGACGATTATGCCTCCGGCATACATCAACGTCGGCGCGTATGTGGACGAAGGCACGATGGTGGATTCGCACGCGCTGGTCGGCAGTTGTGCGCAAGTTGGCAAGCGCTGCCACATCAGCGCAGCAGCGCAAATTGGCGGTGTGCTGGAACCCGTCGGGGCCTTGCCGGTCATCATCGAAGACGAAGTGCTGGTTGGCGGCAATTGCGGCGTGTACGAAGGAACCATCGTCCGCGAAAAAGCGATTCTGGGTTCGGGCGTGATCCTGAATGGTTCAACGCCGATCTTTGACGCGGTCAAAGGCGAAATTTACCGCCGCGAAGGCGACAAGCCACTCGAAGTTCCCGCCGGAGCCGTCGTCGTTCCCGGTTCGCGCGCAATCACGGTTGGCGCAGCGAAAGATTGGGGCTTATCAGTGTACGCGCCGATCATCATTAAGTATCGCGACGATAAAACCGAAGCCTCGGTCAAGCTGGAAGATTTTCTGCGATAACTTTTGGAGTGCGGCGGCTCGACGCCGCTTTTGCTTTCGATGCCGAGCGAATTCGATTTCATCAAACAGATTCAAAAGAAAGCCGCCGCGCAATCGGCGGCTGATCTTGTTTTGGGCATTGGTGATGACGCCGCTGTCTGGCGCGAACAAGCTGGCCGCGAATCGCTGATCACGGTTGATCTGCTGGTCGAAGATGTAGATTTCAAACTGGAATATGCTCCGCCGCGCTGGCTTGGTCACAAAGCCTTAGCCGTCAGTTTAAGCGACATCGCAGCGATGGGGGCCGAACCAAAGTTTTCTTTGCTGACGTTGGCGATTCCGAAAAACAATCCGCAATCCGCAGTTCGCAATCCGCAATTCTGGCAAGAGTTTTTCGCAGGCTATTTTGCGCTGGCTGAAGTGTACGGCGTGCGGCTTATTGGCGGAGATATTTCATCCGCGCCGGATCGGTTGTCCATTGATTCGATTGTGATTGGGAAGTGTCAGACTGGAAAAGCCGTAAAGCGTAGCGGCGCAAAAGTTGGCGACGCCGTTTACGTCACTGGCGCTGTTGGCGCTTCGGCTGCTGGATTGAAGTTGTTACTTGGCGGCGAGCGAATTGACGAAACTCTTTTTTACCGCAAAGACGCGGAGAACCCAGAGGAAGCGCAGAGCAAGGAGAAAACCTCTGCGCCATCTTTGCGCTCTCTGCGCCTCTGCGGTGAAGAAGCCAGTCCGGAGAATGACCAACTCAAACAATCCGCGATTCGCGCTCATCTGAAACCGGAACCACGCATTGAATTTGGACGGCGGCTTGGCGAACTTGGCTTGGCGACAGCGATGATTGATGTCAGCGACGGCTTGGCGCAAGACCTTGGCCATATTTGCGAAGCCAGTGGCGTCGGAGCCGTGATTGATTTCAAGGCTGTACCGGTTGCGGAAGAAGTCCGCTTGGTAACTTCCACTGCTGATGAAGCATTTGAATTTGCCGTCAGCGGCGGCGAGGACTTTGAATTGCTGTTCACTGCTGACCATCAGAACGAAGTCGAATTGAGAAATCTGGCTGTGGAATGCCAATTACGGCTGACTCGGATTGGCCAGATCGTTTCCGCTTCACAAGACGGCTCCCTACCGGTCGCGGTACTGACTCGCACTGGAGAAGTTAAACCTCTGTCAGTTCGCGGTTACGATCATTTCGGAGTTTGACCGCCTGCGCAGCCGTAGCCTACTCTTGCGCTTCATCAAACCCGACGGAGAAATCATCACACAAATGCAACAAGGCGAATATCTACAAAAAATTCTGCTGCGCCGTATGGGCGAAGCCATCCGCGATTTCGGAATGATCGTCAACGGCGACAAAATCATGGTCTGCCTAAGCGGCGGCAAAGACAGTTATTCGCTGTTGAATTTGCTGCTGGAACTGCAACGCCGCGCGCCGGTGGAATTCGAACTGCTGGCAGTCAATCTGGATCAGAAACAGCCGAACTTTCCTGCGCACGTGCTGCCGGAATACCTGTCCAGCCTGGGCGTCGCGCATCGGATTGTCGAACGTGACACGTATTCCGTCGTTAAACGGCTGGTTCCTGAAGGCAAAACCTATTGCTCTGTTTGTTCGCGGTTGCGCCGAGGCATTTTGTACGACGTCGCCGTTGAAGAGGGATGCACCAAAATCGCGCTTGGCCATCACGCCGACGACATCCTGCAAACCTTCCTGCTGAATTTTTTGTTCATCGGCACGATGAAAGCCATGCCGCCGATTTTGCGCTCTGACGACGGGCGCAATACGGTCATTCGACCGATGGCTTATATCTGGGAAAAGGATTTGACTGAATTTGCCGCAACCCAGAATTTTCCCATCATTCCGTGCGACTTGTGCGGATCGCAGGAAAACCTGAAGCGCAAACGCATGAAGCGGCTGATTGACGAATTGCAGCAGGAAATTCCGAAAGTTCGCAAATCCATGCTGACGGCTTTGGGCAATGTGGTGAACACCCATTTGATGGACCCGGAACTATTTGATTTCAAATCCCTGTCGGCTGGCGTCGGAGACATCGCCGCCGAACTCGACGCCGCCGTCGGAGTCCACGACGATAAAGGCGAAGACGTGGTTGAACCCGCGCTCGTGTCTTTGACCCGTTAAATCCCTTACTCTCATTTCAAAACAATTCCCTAAAGAGTTCCGCCAATTCGTTTGTTTGAAAAGTAAGCAGTCTATCCATAAAGATTCTATGGAAACTGAAGGCTATAACAGAGGTAATTTATGAAAGAGATAAACATCGGAGCCGCCGTGTTGAGCGGTACCCAGGAAGTCGGTCGAGTTGAACAAGTGGTGCTGGATTGTGAAGCTTACGAAGCATCGCATCTGATTGTCAGGCAAGGAGGGGCGCTTCAGTCGCAACTTCGATTGATGCCGATCAGTTGGGTGAGCAGCGCTGGACATGATCAAGTTCATATCAGCCAGTCTGAGGGAGAATTGGCGACGCTCCCCAATTTTGAAATGCAGCATTACGCCCGGCTGGATCAACTGGATCAGGAACATTTGGAGCATCCGCGCTCAAAGGTTAAACCGGGAGATTGGATCAACTATTTTGTGCCGGTGGTAGCCCACGCGCTGGGTGACCCCTACGACCCGCCAGGGGTGCGCGTGACAGACCAGCTTCTTGCGCCCAGCGAAAGCGTCATCAGCCGTGGATTGTTGGTGGAATCCAGTGACAATCACAAAGTCGGCGAAGTTCAGGAAGTGCTGTTCAGCGAACCGGATTGGCGCTTGAGCGGCGTGATTATTGCGCGCGGCTTTATTCTGACGCATCCGATGAAAATTCCCGCCGACTGGATTACCAAAATTACGACTGAAAAGATTGTGCTCAACCGCACCAAGTCTCAGGTTGAGGAGTGGGAAAAGGCGCAGGGGTAAAGCGTTCCGATTTTTGCTTCAGCGCAACAACGCATTCGTTTTGGCCAGTCATTGTTTGATTTCCTTTGCCTGGGTTTCGCTGGCAGTCCGATAGCCTTTGCGCGAACGGACGACGGCGTCGGGTTTGCTGACGACAACCCGGATTTTGCGGTACGCGCCGTCGCGCTTTTCGTTGGCCGGGTAATAGCTGAGCGAATACTGGTGGCGAAGCTCGTCAGCAATTTGCGCAAACGCCTGGTTCACATCGGTAATGGTTTCGGCTTTGTACAGCCTGGCCCCGCTGCGGTCGGCAGTTTCGTGCAGGTATTTGTCGCCATGCAGATACTCTTTTTCGCTGGCGCCGAAAATTTGAATCGTTTTGTCAGAAACAATTCTTCCCTGCGGCGTCGCGGCGATGATTCTTGGCCCCTGTGGAATGTCGTTGATTGTGTTGTATTGAATGACATACACCAGCACGTTTGACTCTTCGACCATCTCTAAGGTGCTCAGCGCGCTGGCAATGCGGCTGGCGGTGTCCACGCCATCGGTGAACAAAACGACTGCTTTTCGCCCTTCAATTTTGTTCAGCCGCTCCGACAAAACCAAATCTACCGCGTCGTACAGCCTGGTCGCCTGACCGGTTCGCGTTTGCAAAATTGCCTGCCGCATTTGTCTGCGGTCGCCTGTCAGTTCCGAATCCACATAAATTTTGCTGTCGAACGAAACCACCATCAGCTTGTCCTGTTCGCGAAGCTGATCGGAAAAGGCCAGTGCCGCGCGTTGAATGTCCTCCAGCTTGAACCGCGTGCTGCCGGAAGTGTCCATCAGCAAGGCGACGTTGAATGGCGCTTCCATCGCATTGAAGCGGTCAATTTCCTGTTTGATGCTGTCTTCGTAAAGCTCAAAATCTTCACGTTTCAAGTTGGGCAGGTATTTGCCATTGCGATCCAGCACCAAGACTGGAACATTCACTAAAGCCGTTTCCAATTTGAGCGTGAAGTCTTCGTCTGGCTTTTTCGGCTTTTGCGTCGCCGCCGTTGGATCTTCGTCGGGCATCTTCAATTTGGGTTTCGGCTTTTCCGTGGCGGGCGGGTCTTGTTGGGGCGGTGGAGTTTGGCTGAATGCCGATGCCGTAACGCAGGCGGCAAGTGTAAATCCAGAGAGCAGAGCGAATAGCTTGTAAGCTTTCATAATGTTCTCCTTGGCAGCGTTGGCAACGCTGGCTGCCGAAAACTATTTCTTCACGGCATGTTTATGAAATTGCTGGACAAGGTTTTTAGCAGAGGGCGCTGTGTAGCGTGTTTCTCTATCGCGGCGAAATTCCCCCCACACTTCTTCCTGCCATTTGGCTTTTTCAAACAGGTTCGGAATGTCGCTTTGCCACTGGTGATAATCCGAAGCGGGAATCGCAGCCAGGCTCAGCTTGGCTAGCGTGTTCAGTGCCAGGCTGCTGTCGCCTTGCCCGCCAGCGATTGAAATCATACCGGAGCTTCTGCCCTGATTGCCTGTGGCAGAGATCGTGTAAATGTATTGGCCGTTGGCGAAAAAGATAAAGTCCGCCGTTTCCGGCGAATCCGCCAATTTGAACTTCTTTTGCTTCCGAAACTCTTCTTCAACCAGTTGTTTTAGTTCCGGGTCTGGCGGCGGCAAGACCCGGCGAATCGGTTCCGTGCGGTCCAGTGTCGTGCGCTCCGATTGTGATTTTTCCAGGAGGGGACGCTCCTTGATCTCTCTTTCC
>CAYLJQ010000308.1:0-8084 GCA_964383955.1 uncultured Heliomicrobium sp.
CCATTGGGAGATGAGATGAAAAACAAAATCACGTTATCAATAGTTTCTGCTCTTGGAGTTGCGTTGTTGTTAAGCGCTTCGGCCTTAGGGCAGGGCAAGCTGAAGGATGAGAGAAATCAGTCGCAGAAAGCTGCCGAAGTGTTTCGCGAAATCATGGATATTCCGGAAAAGGAAATCCCTCAAGACATTTTGGCGAAAGCCGAATGCGTTGCTGTTTTTCCGCAAGTGTTGAAAGCCGGCTTCATCGTTGGCGGCCAGGGTGGTCGCGGAGTTGCCAGTTGCCGCACGCCAACCGGTTGGAGCGCGCCTGCCTACTTCAATTTAGGCGGCGGCAGTATTGGATTGCAGATTGGTGCGCAAGCGACAGACTTCGTTCTGCTGTTTATGAACAAGGGCGGTTTGCAAAGTCTGTTGTCCAATGAATTTACATTGGGCGCTGACGCCTCAGTGGCGGCTGGACCTGTGGGACGCCAAACCGGCGCTTCAACGGATCTGAAGCTGGACGCGCAAATTCTTTCCTATTCGCGCAGTAAAGGGTTGTTTGCCGGGCTTGAGTTAAAGGGCGTGGTAATCAAACCAGACAAAGGCGATATGGAAGATGTCTATGGCAAGAATGTAACTGCCAAGGAAGTTTTACAGGACAACAAGGCCACGGCACCGGAAGCTGTGCTGGCATTTCCAAACATCTTAGGTCGTTATTCTGCTCGTAAAGCAGCCGGATTGTAGCCCCGCACCAAACGCGAGCGGGCAGGAAAACTTGAATCCTTGTTCGCTCGCGTCTGTTACTTATCACAAAGCAGTAACATCCAGGTTTGAGGATTAGATGAGTTTCCAAAAAGCGAATTCAAGAAGTTATGTTGTTTCTAGTGTGGACAATTGTGGGATTGGGTCTTGCGCTTGCCTGGTATTGGCTGGTGGGACCGCGTGACAACGAACAGGCGATGCGTCAATTGCTGTTGGCAGTGATCGGCGCAATGGTTGGCGGTCTGCTTTTTATGCTTTTTGGAACCACACAATGGACGTCGGTGAATATCTATAGTCTGGTCGTTTCTGTTTGTGGAGCGCTGACTTTCCTGGCTGTCTACCGCTCAATTACGCAAGTCTACTGAACCTCTTACTCGTGTTTGATTGCATTAGTGAAGTTTATTAGAACAGTTGGAACCCATCGCATTTTGCCGCGTTAACTACTTACGAAACAGGAGGATTTATGAAGAACGCAAAATTGATCAAACGTCACGATATCGCTGCCCAACAAGAAGAAACGAAAACACGTAGACAAAAAAAGCTTGCGCCAGTAAACGCGACTAAACAAGCGATTTCAACCGTAAACTCCTGGGTAAAGCAACGGCAATCTGTGAAGGAATCTGCCTATCAGGCTTTCTCTGCACTCTTTTCTGATCCACAGGCAAAAGGTATCGCGTAAAAGAAAAACGGGGAGCTAAGCTCCCCGAATGTTTTTAGGAAGGTGAATGCGCCAGAGTTATAAAACGCTCTGGCTTTTGCTTTTTTTAGGAAACCTCTTCGCCATCCAGCAAATGATATTTTTTGATGATGCTGTAGAGCCGCGGGCGATATAAGCCAAGCAAATTGGCTGCTGCCTGTTTATTGCCTTTGGTTCTGGAAAGTGCTGCCTGGACGATGCTGCCTTCCAATCGCTCGAAAATGTTGTATGAATCATCTCCAGGGCCGGGGCCTTGCAGTCCATTGACGATCAACTTGCACAATTCGTCGAAATCAGAGTGGTTGGAGTGATTCGTACTGGAATGTTGCGGAGCAACAGCGGCAGCGACTGGATGAGAGCCGTTTTCAGACATCACTGAAGGTGTTGGCGTCACTGATGGTTGAGGAATGGCGTCAGCGGTCATCATCGGCAAGGCGTCAGCCTCTACGACTTCATCCTTGGTCATAAGCACGGCACGTTCCATGACATTCTGCAGCTCGCGCACATTGCCCGGCCACGGATATGAAAACAATCGTTCGTATGCTTCACGGGAAAGCCGTCGTGCCGGCCTGTTGTATTGCGCAGAGAAGACGCTCAGAAAATATTCCGCCAGATGCTGCACATCTTCCGCTCGCTCTCGCAGCGGCGGAACATGAATTTCGATGGTGTTAATACGGTAATACAGATCTTCGCGCAACATGCCTTCCCGGATGGCAGTCAGCGGGCTTCGATTGGTCGCGCAAATTAGTCGGAAATCTGCCGCCAATGGTTTTTCGCTGCCTACCGGTGTGTACTCCCGCTCTTGCAGCATGCGTAGCAACTTTGGTTGCAATTCCAAGGGCATTTCGCCGATTTCATCCATCAACAAACTGCCGCCGCGCGCTTGAGAGATCAAGCCGTCCTTGTCGCGCGCTGCGCCGGTGAACGCGCCTTTGGTGTGGCCGAACAATTCGGATTCGATCAGTTCTTTAGGCAAAGCCGCGCAATTGATTTTCACGAAAGGCTTTCGGCTGCGAAGGCTGAGATCGTGGACTGCGCTGGCAACCAGCTCTTTGCCGGTTCCCGACTCGCCTATGATCAAAACATTGGCGTCGGATTCGGCGACACTTTCAATAATCGCATAGATGTTTTGCATGGCGCGGCTGGAACCGATGATATTGCCAAACGATTCCGCCTGTATGCGGTCACGCAGTTGTTTCAGTTCCAGGCGATCTTTCCGGCGCTCAATAGCTTGCTGTACCGTCAGCAAGAGTTTGTCGTAATTGATTGGTTTTTCGACGAATTGATACGCGCCGGCTTTGGTTGCTTCAACGGCTTTGTCTATGGAACTGAAACCTGTGATGACAATGATCTCTGTGTTCGAAGAAATCTCTTTTCCTTTCCGCACCAGTTCAATGCCATCCAAATCCGGCATCCGCAGATCGGTCAACACCACATCAAAGGTTTGCGTCTTTAATAAATTGATTCCGGCAGTGCCACTGTCCGCCGTCACGGATTCAAAACCATTCCTGCGCAAATGAAATTGCGTCAGTTCCAGCACATTTGTGTCGTCATCAATCACCAGAATTCTGGCTTTGTTCATAAAAATGCTCCTTTAGGAGAGTTTATCGTTGCATCATATTCACGGCCCTGCCGGTCAGCCTGGCGATTACCATCATCAATTCAACCGGTTCAACCGGTTTTGGAACGTGCATTTGGAAACCGGCTTCAAGCGCGCTGATCCGATCTTCGGAACGGCCAAATGCTGTCAGCGCGATGGCGGGAATCTGCCCCGTTGGAACCGGCAATTGGCGCACGCGCCGAATCAGGGTATAGCCATTTTCGTTCGGCATGCCGATATCAGAAACAAGCAAGTCGAAGGGCTTGGAGTTTTCATCTGAAGTCAGCAGCCTCATTGCCTCTACGCTGGAAGCTGCTGACGCAACCGATGCCCCAAATTTTTTCAGCAGAGTTGCTACCAGATCGCGCGCAGGAGCCTCATCGTCTACTGCCAGAATGCGCAATCCTTCCAATACAGGCGGAAAGCTGAGTGGACCGCTCATGCCTTTTGAAACGATGGGGACGCCGGGATTCAGAATTTCCGATCCCTGCAATGGCAGCCGCACAGTGAAAACCGATCCCTGATTTTCCCCATCGCTTTCCGCGGAAATAACGCCTCCATGCAATTCGACCAGGTTTTTTACCAGTGCCAAACCCAAGCCCAGGCCTCCTGCTCTTCGCGTATTGGAACTGTCGGCCTGTTGGAAAGGGTCAAAGATGTGGGGCAGGGCATCGGCTTTAATGCCATGGCCTGTATCGCGCACGGTCACGACTGCCCAGGGCGATTCTTGTTTCAAGGTGACGAAAATCTTGCCGCCTGCCGGAGTAAATTTCACTCCGTTGGCCAGCAAGTTCCAGACGATTTGCTGCAATCGCTCCGCATCGCCTTTGACATCGCCAGTTTCCGCATCAAGTTCAGCTTCAATGAGAACGCCTTTTCTTTCGGCTTCCTGGCAAACGGTGTCAATTGCTGCGTTGATTGCATGCAGCAAATTGACTGCGCGAGCTTCGATGCGCAACTTGCCGGAAGCAATCCGCGCTGAATCCAGCAGGTCTTCGATTAGCCGCGATTGCATTTCGGCGCTTTGTTCAATGACTTGCAATGCATGATCGTGAGTTTGCTGGTCTACGCCTTCACTGCGCAGCACGCGGGCCCAACCCAGCATGGCATTCAGCGGCGAACGAAGTTCGTGGGAAACAATGGCCAAAAATTCGTCTTTCAACCGGCTGGCGGTTTCAGCTTCCGCGCGTGCTTCCTGTTCGCGAGCAAGCAGCATTGCCCTGATTTCTTCGGATTGTTTGCGTTCGGTTGTATCCACGGAAAATCCGACGATACGCCGGATCTCTCCTGCACGATCCTTGACGGGAAAAGCGCGATCCCGCACCCAGCGCAATCGCCCTTCCGGAGTGATAATGCGGTATTCCCAGTCAAGATTGCCTTCGGCAACTTGTTGCAGCATCAAAGCGTGAGCATCAGTGCGATCTTCGGTATGAATGAAGTCCTGCCATTGCGACGAGCCTTCCATCAATTGGTCTGCCGGAATTCCCCACAACCGCTCGCTGCCGGAACTGAAAAATTCCAGTTTCCCGCTGGAGGCGTTGCGAATCCACAAAACGGCGTCAATGTTTTCCGCGATTTGCCGGAAACGCTCTTCGCTTTCGTACAATGATTCTTCCGTTTGACGAAATTCGGTGACGTCCAAATTAATGCCGCTCATACTGACCGCTTGTCCTTTGGAGTTATAAACGGTTGTTCCTTTAACCAGAATGCGCCGCATCTCGCCGTCTGGCCGTAAGATGCGGTGCTCGGTTTTGAATTCTTTGTGTTCTTGCAGCGCCTTTTCCAATTCCCGTTCGACGCGTTCACGATCATCAATATGCAAAAGACTGACCCAAACATCATAACCCGGCACACAGGCACCGGGTTTCAACCCAAAAACTGCATAATTCTCTTCCGACCAACTGAATTCCTTTGTTTCCAGGTCCCAATACCAAAGGCCCCCTTTGGACGTTCCCAAAGCCAGCCGCAATTCCTGTTCGCGTTCGTGCAATTTCTGTTGCCGAGCCAAATGCCTGGCAATTTCACGGCGCAAGCTGGCACCTGTCACCATCAACAATGCCGCAGCGATCAAAATGCTAATAACGGCCACTGCCGCAGCCAGACGCGCATTGAAGGTTTGCTTCGAACTTCGCTGCCCAAACAGGTTTTCCTCAACACGATCCATTTCCTGGATATTGCGGGAAAGCTGATCCTGGATCGTCGCCAGTTCAGGGTCGAACAAAATACGCCTGTATGTTTCGTAATCATTACGACGCTTGGCGTTGATCAACTGATTGTTCAGGTCTAACCGTCGTTCGGCCAGACTTTGCACCTCAACCAACCGCTTTTGTTGTTCAGAATTGTCCGCAGTTAACTCCTTGATGCGTTGGATCTGAACGGGTAACTGACTTTTTAAGGAAGTAAAAATTTCCAGCGATCTGGAATCGCCAGTCAGCAAAAATTCGCGCGACGCAGAACTTGCTTGGCTAAGTTCTGCGGATAGTTCCGCGATTTCCCCTTTGATTTGTAAAGTATGCGTAAGCTCATCACTGGTTTTAGTCATTGTCCGCACGCCCAGATAAACCAAAAAGGCGAGCGTGATAAGAACAATTAAAATAATGCCTAAATAAGCGAATAATTTTCGTTCAATTGGGGTAATCATTGCGTTGCTTCAATTTTGAATTCTTATGTATGTAGTTGTATGTAGTTGATTTTTTGCCACTGTGCATCCGCTTACGATGGATCGCATAATCAATCGCGTCTGTGGCAGGTGGGTCAGAAGAAGATTGCCACTGAATTCAGGCTGCGTAAAACAGTAGGTTGTTCTGATGTGCTTATCAGATGTCCTGATTCTGCTTGCTTTCAGGAAACATCGCTGGCGCAATAGTTGGGTTTTTACACGTTGGCGGATCAGGATGGCCGTTGTCCCCATCAATTGCCATCCTGACCCGCCCTACGTGACGTCTCCGGTTTGTTCTCCCAGCCAAACCCTCCTTCTTGCCTCGATCCTCGAAGAAAAGCGACTGTCTAAACCGGAGCCGCTACCCCAAAAATTCTCCTGCCGAAATTACTTTTAGCAAACAATGGGCCAAAGTCCCCTTTTTAGAAACTATTGATTTACAAAGGTTTTTCTGTGGCTCAATGTGCATCAATTTTCCTGGATGTATTCTGAGAGTACGCTTCGTACTTGATTCATACAGACTCGGAAGCATTTGCTACATTTCGTATACAGTCGCAGCAGCAGGCTTGCCGGATTCAATGACCCGCCCGCCAATCTCTGTCCAGGCTTCTGCAATTTCTTTGGCATCCACAGGGGTGCGGGCTTTGATCCGCAAAGTCACTTTGCCCTTTGTAAAGTTAGCCAATGAACCTCCGCGCAGATTGGCCTGATCGCTGAATAAGGTTTGCATCAAGGACCAAATCAAAAAACCAATCAACGTACAGGCAAGAGTGCCAGCAGAAAAGAACAGTCCCCATAAAATCATTGTGATCACGAATTCCGGTAAACGACCGAATGCACTAAGCGGAATTTCCGCAACGATAACCGCGGTGATGGTCACAACAGCCAGGCTTGCCAAGCCAATAAAAATTCTGGTTGGGGTAATCTGGCGCAACACTGAACCAAATCTTCCAGTCGCCGGAGTTGGCATAATCGTTTCAACTCTGGCCATTCGCGCAGATTCTTTTGGGTACCCAAAATCTGTTAACACCGCACAGGCGCGAAACAATTCATCAGTATTATGAAATACGCCAAGCACCACAGGCGGATGGTTTAATCGAAAGGCTTCACGAAGTTTCAACATATATTTGTCCTCCTGGTTTTGTAATCGGCACCAACGCCTCGAAATTCTGCTTCGCAACCGCCGTACCGTGTTTTTAGGGTTATGCGGAAGCCCGTACGAAGTAAGGGCGTACATCTGCAAGGCTGCACAACCTTAGGCAACAACACACCTATTGAGGTAATTCGTTTGTGGGAAAGCAGACGGTGAATGTTCGCTTGGGTTACAGCATTGCTGTATATCAGACGATCAGATGCCCGATTAAAACCCAGGTGTTAAGAATTCTGGCTGTCGTGAAAGTGGTGGTTCTCTTTCGCCTGCCATAACTTAGGCAGATTTAAATCGTTTCTAAAACCTTGGCATATTGGTTGCCAACCTACTCGCGTTGAAATTGAAAAGGTGAGTGAGATGGAAAGAACTACCTGAGTTAAGAATTCAAAGGAGGAAAGAGAACCATGACATTAACTGCATTTTTGATTTTGTTGTTAATTGCCGGCATTTGCGGCGCTATCGGACAAGCGATCACCGGATTCGATCTGGGTGGCATCCTGGTAACCATCGCCGTTGGATTCATTGGAGCTTTGTTGGGTGGGTGGTTGGCGAATGCGCTGGGGCTTCCGGAGATTTTCAAACTAAACATTGAAGGCCAGCAATATCCTGTAATCTGGTCAATCATCGGATCGGCCATCTTTGTGGCTTTAGTCGGTTCGTTACGAAGGCAAAGAGTTTATCGGTATCGTTAAACATTAATCGGAGACGTGACTAAAGGAGGATTACCAATGGCACAATCAAATACATTGTTAGTTGATGACAGACGGCGCATTGATCAGTATGAAACAGTTAAAGAATCGGCGCGCGGCGAAATCGAAGCGGAAGTAAAACAGCAATCTGATTTAACAGCCGCTGAGCAAAATGAAGCCGCAGCGATAGGCAGAGATTTCAAACACAAAGCCCTGTCGGAGGTGCGTGAAACCGACCAGGAAGTCGCACGTGGCCGCGTGGCTGCGCGTGTTTCCCAAATTGTGGATTACGTATTCTATCTGATCTATGGGTTGATCGGATTGCAGATTGTCTTTGATTTGTTCGGAGCGCGGCGCGGCAACGGCATTCGCGATTTTGTCGAATTTGTCAGTGCGCCGTTTCTTGCGCCGTTCAAAAATCTGTTTTCTGACCCCTCTGCAGGCTCGTTTCGGCTGCGCTTTTCTTACCTTGCGGCACTTGTGGTTTATATCCTGCTGCACGTGGCGGTGAATGGTTTGTTGCGGGTGGTTGCGCAACGCAAGAC
>CAYLJQ010000309.1:0-4672 GCA_964383955.1 uncultured Heliomicrobium sp.
AAAGCTGGATTGGCGTTTGACGCTGGTGCTGCATTATCTGGCGCAATTTGAAGAACAACTCTTTCGCAAAGTTGAAGAAGCGCCAGAATTTTATGAAGACCATATCGTCCGTTTCTGTAAATTCGGCGAAAATGTGGATTGGCGTTTTAAGTGGATAGAGTTGCCTTATGAATCCTCTGCCGCGCCAGCAGGCACCGCTGGTTCAACCACGGATGACAAGGGCGGCATTTCGACTGGCAGTCCGAAAACAGACAGTTCGATTCAATCAAGCGAAAGCACAAAATCTCCGCACCGCGTTTTCTGGATCAGCCCTTTGATCAGAAAAATTGCGGCTGAAGTCGGAGCATTAGACAGAGAAATGATCTTGCGGCATTTGCCTCAAACTGGGGATACACCGCAAGTTGCAGTTGATGACTAAGGCTGGTTTTGCCCTAGTTGCTGACGCATAGCGGAACGAATTTTTGCAGTTATGTTTTATTCGGTTTGCAGTTATGTTTCATCCAGAATGACTCATTCTTCGCCGCGTAGCGGCGGTTGATTTTAGTCGTGGGTTTCCAAAATGACTCATTCTTCGCCGCATAGCGGCGGTTGATTTTAGCCGTGGGTTTCCAACCCACGGTAAGAGCCAGATATGATGACCGCGTCGCGTCAGCGACGCTTGAACTCAGGCATCGCTGACGCGATGCGAATTGCTTCCCGCCTGTTCCCGGCGTTGAAAACGCCGGGCTAAATTCAAGCCGCCGCTACGCGGCGGCAAGGAAGCAACATCTCATTTCCCAATGGCACACAAGCTCGAAAAAAACATCGAGGCAACGTACAAACAGAGCCTGTCCAGGCGCTACAACCGGGTGCAGTTAATCGGCTTGCCCAGCCTGAAAGACAATCGTGATCTGTGGCTGGAAGAGATTTACGTCCCGCTCGGCTTCACGCGGAAACCCGGCAGCAATGAAGAACGCTTTTACCTGCCCAAAGCCCTGAGCGAAAGCCGCCATCTGGTCATCCTGGGCGATCCGGGCAGCGGCAAATCCACGCTGGTCAAACTGATTACGCACGCCTTCGGGCGCAGCACATCCAGTTCTCTGCCCCAGCACTTCGGCCCGCTGTTGCCCATTCCGATCATTCTGCACGATTACAAAGTTGGCGAATGGAATAACTACGAAGACATGCTCCGCAGCTTCATCAAACAACTTGATGAAGAAATCCGCGATTCTGTTACCGTTGAATGGCTTACTGAATATCTGGAAAAAGGCCAAGCTATCGTTTTGCTGGACGGCATTGATGAAATCGGCAGCGCCGAAGCGCGGCGGCATCTGCGCGATCAAATTCTCCGGCCTTTGATGTGGCAATTCGCAGAGAGTTACTTCATTGCGACAAGCCGGGTCATTGGTTATGAAGAAATGCCATTTGACAACCACCAAGTTCTGGCAACAAAGCAAGTATCTGAAAATGTTCAGGAGCGCCTTCTTGCGCCATCTATGCTTCGGCGTTGTTACGTCGCGCCATTCAACGACGAAGACATCGAACAGTTCATCACACGATGGTATACGGCACGCGAAACCGATTCGGCCCAGCGCAGCGAAGGCATCGAAGCACTCAAACGCGCGCTGGCGCAGAACGACCGAGTCAAACGGCTGGCCAGCAATCCTTCGCTGCTGACGTTAATCGCGCTGATTTTCCGGGTCACAGCCGACCTTCCATCAGGCCGAGTCAAGCTTTACGACAAAATCACCGAAGCCTATCTGGAAACCATCGAAAAGTTTCGCGGCGTAGGTCAACATCCGGCGACGCTGGAGCAAAAGCGCCGCTGGCTGGCTCGCGTTGGCTGGGAAATGCAGTCCAGCCGAGATGAAAATCAGAAAGGCGATCTGCTTGTCAGCCGCGAGCAGGTCAAAAAATGGTTGACCAAAGCCATTACCGAAGAACGCGAAAACGCCGAAGCGGAAGCCGAAACTTTTCTGGATTACATCGCCCGGCGCAGCGGGTTGCTGATCCCGCGCGGCGTTGACGATGCGGGCAACGACCAGTTCAGCTTTGTTCACCTGACATTTCAGGAATACTTTGCCGCGCTTCATCTACGCGGAATGGCCTGGGATTTCAGCGAAGTCGTCAATCATTGTTACGCCCGCCTGACTCACCGTTACTGGCACGAAACAATTCTGGTGCTGTTTGAAATGCTAGCCGATATGCGTGGCTCAGGTGCTCGGCTGGTCAAAGTTCTGATCGAAAAAGCCAAACAGTCTGACGAACAGCAAGCGGCGGCGGAAATCTTTTCCGAACTATTGCTAGACAGCGAAAGCGGATTGAGTCCAGCAGCACAACAACAAGTCGCCGAATTCGCCCGCGATGCCGTTTGCCAGCAAATCAACGATTCAATCATCGAACGGCTGAGACAATGGTCGCCGGAACGAAGGCGCGAATGGTTGGAAAAACCGCTGATCGAATGGGTGAAGACCGCTAAGCCTGAGAAGCTTACAACTGATTTCTTCTTGGTTGGCGATGAGCTTGTTGCTGAGTGGCCTCAACTTATCGAAAAAGAACTGATTAGCAAACGTGGCTCGGAGAATTGGCAGCCCAACCAGCTTGCATTCATCACCCTGATCGGAACCGGAAAGCCGAAGGTGATCGGATGGACAGTCGAAAGATTGCCAATCCATTACTGGCTCGCATCGGTTAACAGCTATTGGGTTTCCCCCCTAGAAATTGAAGGCCGCGAAGTTAGTGTTTGTGCAATCAGCATAGCTGAATTAAACCTGTCGCTACTTTGCAATGGAAATTCAGACTCACCTAATCACCAATTATTGGCGCAATCAGCGTTAGCCCTAGCTACTGGCAGCTCACCAATTCTATATACAACTGTTATGGCTTGGTGTTTGGGTCGAGACTTAAACCGAGGATCAGATAGGTATTCGGGGCGGACTTTGGATTTGTATTTGGGGCATTATTTGGATCAAGACTGGGAACGATATTTAGCTCGGTGTTTAGCTCGATATTGGGATCGGTATTTGGACCGGTATTTTGATTGGTATTTTGGTTGGCATTTAAATGGTTTTGTGGGTCTGGAATTGGCTCAAAGGTTGTCGCGGACAACGGCTTCAAACCCATTGAACATTACTTCAGCGAAAACCAACTCGCTAGTGAAAGAATCAGCTGCAGCCGAATGGCTGGCCTTTCAACCCGACCGCGAAGATGAACGGCTGGCGACAATCAAGCAGATGCAACCTTACCTGAAAGCCAAAGACGATTGGACGCGGCTGCTGGCGATCAACAATTTGATTACGCTGAGCGCCGGAACGCCGGAACTGGTCAGGGAACGCAACCGGCTATGCGATCTGGCGATGAAGACGCCGGACAAATTCACCTTCCCCGCCGAACTCGTCGAAGCGACGAAAGACAAAGAATGGTTCAACCTGCCGGAAATCATCGCCATCATCTTCCTGCACGAACCCGGCGATCCGTTCTTGAAGCCAGAATGGTTTGATCCGAAGCGCGAAGAATCGAAATTCTTCCTTTCGCCTCCGCGGGAGTTTTTTGCACTGGCGGCGGAAGTCTTGGACCCGGAAGGCAAGACGGAATTGGCCAAGTGGCGCTAACCTGGGTACGCGATGCCTCCGGCTCGCGCCCAGGGCGACTCACCTCTTTCTTTTCACCGCGCCGATTGCCAAAACCCGCATGCTGGAAGCGATTGGCCTGGGTACGCGATGCCTCCGGCTCGCGCTCTTGGCGATTTGCCTTTTCGCAACAACTGGGTGAACTGCCAAAGCACGCACGCTGGAAGCGATGCGTACCCAGCCTGGGGACACGATGCCTCCGGCTCGCGCTCTTGGCGATTTGCCCTTCCGCAACAATTGGGTGAATCGCCAAAGCACGCACGCTGGAAGCGATGCGTACCCAGGACTACCGCCGCCGAGCGCTGCTCCAACGCCAATCTTCCGGCCTCCGGCAAAGCCTGGCTTTGACAGGGTTGTTTTCAATATAGACTTGCGCGTTGCGAAAATGCTGATCATTACGGATATACCGGTCGAATGACTCCAAATCCCAGAACCTGCCTGTACGCCCAAGCAGCTTATTGCATTGATTGGCAGTAAAGCTTTTCCACGAATGAACGATCTTGCTCATCTGGAATCCTGCTTTTGGCGTGACCAGAGTGTGAACGTGATTTGGCATCACACACCAGGCATGCAGCGCATACCGGTTTCCATCAAAATACAACAGGGCATTTTCCACAGTTTCCGCCAGGCGCTCATCGCGTAAAAAGCACTCGCCGTAACCGCTATCGAGATAATTCTGGATTCGCGTCCGCCTTTCGATGTCGGCTTCTTTTTGCGGAACCAGTTTCAATTCCTGCTGCCACTGGTTCAACACCGATTGAGGCATGGAATCGAACAGGTGAAAACACACATGTTGCGTGACTTCTTCACCGTCAAAATGGGGGAAATAGCCACGAGAATACCAGCTATCAGGCGATTCTTCTTTCGAGATTACCAAACGTTGTTTGAAGAGTTTCGGCATATTCGTCACTTTTCGGCTTGCATCGGTTCCAGCACACGCCTGAATACGCGATGCCTCTGGCTCGCACTCTTGGAATGTCGCCCCTTCGGAATAATGGAGTGAGTCGCCAAAGCACGCACGCTGGAAGCGATGCGTACACAGCCTGGGTACGCGATGCCTCCGG
>CAYLJQ010000309.1:4772-8073 GCA_964383955.1 uncultured Heliomicrobium sp.
CTCGCGCTCTTGGAATGTCGCCCCTTCGGAACCACGGAGTGCGTCGCCAAAGCACACACGCTGGAAGCGATGCGTACCCAGCCTGGGTACGCGATGCCTCCGGCTCGCGCTCTTGGAATGTCGCCCCTTCGGAACCACGGAGTGCGTCGCCAAAGCACGCATGCTGGAAGCGATGCGTACCCGGGCTATTTCAGATAGTGAAATGCGCGCCAGAAGACCAGCCGCGCGGCAAGTTGTGGCCAGAGCTTATCCAGTGGAATCAGCTTTCGGCTGTTGGCTTCGGCAACGGTATTTTCGGCTTTGACGCGCAGCGCGAGTTCCCAACTTGCGTAATCGTAGGCGATCTTTTCCATCATCGGCGCTTTGACTTTGGCGGCTTCGTCGGTTTGGCCGGACTTGGTCAGCAGTTCGGCGTAGACCGCATGCGCCAAAATGGATTGAGGATACGCTGCCACGCATTCGCGCATCAGTTCCGTTGCACGCGCCAGATTGCCTGCCTGTTCGTGCGCAAACGCCAGCGCGATGTAGCCAAAGCTGCGGTTGTAACCACCGTTCATTCCCTTTTCCAATTGCGGGATGGCGTCGGCAGGGCGCTTCATTTGGTACAGCAACAAGCCATAACCGAAATGCGCGCCAGTGTTTTCAGAATCCAGTTCCAGCACTTGTTGGTAGCGACGTTCCAGGCGTTCGTTGTCACCGGGTTTGTCCGGGTAAAAGGCAAAATCCAGGGCTTCGGTTCTGAGCGTGGCGCGCCCTTGCAGCAATTGGCTGGCGTAAACGTTATAAGCTCGCGCGGTGAAAGCCAGACAGACAATCAAACTGACGGCGGCAATTGCCAAGGCTGCAATTTTGGGCAAAGCGATTTGTTTGCTATCTTCAGCCGATAAGCCCTCGTTCACAGTCGGGCTACTGACACGGTTCCCGAAGCCAAAGCCAATGGCAGTCACACAAGCGACAATCAAAACTCCGGGCGTGTAGCGGAAGGAAAACGAACTGAACATCGAACTGATGCTGAACGCGATGATTCCCAGCAAGGCTCCCAAAATCCAATGCGCGTTTTCCGGATTCAGCAACCGCCATTGCCAAAATCGCCAGCCGAGTTGCAGCCAGAATGCGCCAAACAACAACAAGCCAATCAAGCCGAGTTCGACAAAAATTTCCAGGTATTCGTTATGTACCAGCGGGCTGCGGATTTCGTCTGTGTCATCAGTGCTCCATTTCACAACGGCGGCTTCGCCTTTGACCACGTCGGCGTAGTTGGGATTTGCGGCAAAGTAAGGGCGATATTCGCCGTACCGGGCGGGATAGCCTGCCTGGCCTACGCCGACGAGAGCGTTTCGTTTGCCCATTTCCCAGGCAGTGATCCAGCCGCGCAATCGGTTGGTCAATCCGCCTTCGGTTGCGGACAACTGCGTCGCGCCCTGAATTCTGTAAGAAATCTGTTGGCGGTAGCGAATGCCGACATAACTGGCAGCGACGATCAAAACCGCCCCAATGACAATCAACCGGTTTCGGTCGGCCAGCTTGATTTGCTTCAACGCCAATCCGACGGCGATCAGGATAAACACCACAACCACGGCGAAAATCGCTCCACGGCGAAGTCCGACCAACAAGGCCAGCAGGCTCAAACCGGCAACGGCCAGCGAAACAAACATCGGCACGGTTTTGCGGTTGCTGAAATAATTCAGGATTTGCAGCGGCAGCAGCGTGACCAGAATTTCCGAGGTAATGCCGTGATTGAAAAAGATGCCCAGCATGTTTTCGCCGTACGTTGCGCGCTCAAACAGCAGTGAAACCGACAACAGCGCGGCAAGCCCGGTCAGCACAAAATACAAAATCTCCGCGGCTCGATGGCGCATCGTCGCCAACGCAGCCACGAAAAAGATTGCAAAGCCAAACCAGATGCCGACAATTCGCAGGCCGTCATACACCACGGGCGACCATTTCAGCGAAATCACCTGCCACAGAATGAATACCAGCAACGCGCCAATCAGAATTGCCTGTTCGCGCGGCAGCTTCAAAGGATTCGTTTTTGATCTGATCAGTTCAAACAATCCCAGGGCGGCAAACACCGTTGCGGCGATGGCAAAGGCGACTTCCTGTGTGGCCAATCCCGGATACGTCAGGTCGGGAATGATAAAAAAGTTCGGGATCAGCGCCAGCAACGGCAGCACAAAAAATACAATTTCAAGCAAGCCGATGCCGCCGGCTTTTGTGTGTGGTTTGGTTTTGGATTTCATACGCGGGCTGAAAAGTTATTTGAAGAGTGTGCATAAATCAGACCGCTGAAAGAAACCACAAAAAGCTCAAAAGTCACAAAAGAAGTTTCGAGCATTGATTTGCCGCAAGTCCTCTTTGTGTTTTTTGTGCATTTTGTGGTGCATTCCCCGCCTTGGAATTATGCACAGGCTTCAGTTATTTGTTGGGTGGTTTTGGCAACGCTTTTGAATTGGCGGGAGCGGTTTGTTTATTGGCGTCATCTTTTTTTGCCGCGTCTTTGCCTGGACGACGTTTGCGCACGAAACTCAAGGATTTGGTGGGCACGATGTCCAAAGCGCCATCGCAAGTGGTGCTTACGCTGCTCTTTTTCGCGGCAGAGTCCGATTGCTTTTGCGCCGATACCGGCAGCAACAGCGAAACGGTGAAAACCATTAACAATGTGGCTCTGAATAATTTTGAAAACTGCTTTGACATAACTTTCTACCTGCAAGTTTGGAGTTGTGGGCGCTCGGACTTGAACGCCTGGACGATGGCCGATTGTACAACAACCTCTCTGGGCAAGTCTTGGCCAGTTTCAGAAACTCCGGGCAGAGTTTTTCAGATGCTGAAATCCACTCCGGTAAAAATTTATCTGCTCTGTCTGCAACAAGAAGCGATTTTGTTTGGTTCGGGTTCTTGAAAGGCCGTTACCGCGTCCCTATAATCCGCGCCTCGTTTTAGGAACGTTTAGATCACTCAACATCCAATCAAACTCAGAAGAGACGAAAACCCAGAATGATTTCTCGTTTGCGCCCAGGACTTTTTTGCGAATTTTGCAGCGACACCGGCTGGGAGGTGATTCCTGGCGAAGGTGCAAGACCTTGTCGCTGCAAAGCCAAGGATCAGCGCGCAAGCCTGCTTTCCCGTGCGCAAATTCCAAGACGGTATGAAGACTGTACACTGGAAAATTACGAACCACAGGGGAATCCCTTACAATCCGACGAAGTGATTCAGAGCCAACGCTACGCCTTGAGAGATGCCGCCAATCTGGTTCGTGAATACATCCCGACCCTGGAAGTGTCAGGATTGTTGTTGATGGGGC
>CAYLJQ010000310.1:0-8073 GCA_964383955.1 uncultured Heliomicrobium sp.
ACAAGACCGACACGTCGTCGGTATTCAGGCTTACGATGCCAAACCACTGATCTTGGCAACTGGGCGACGGAAAGTTATCGAGTGCCGCTGGCCGAAACTCCCGAAGGTTTATTGCCTGATGAATTCATCAATGAAATTGAAAACAGTTCCGATGAAGAGCGATAAATTCGCTTCAAGTTTGCGAATCGCTGTCGTTCTGGTTGGGCTGATTACAGGATTGGTTTCTGTTGGTTGCAGCGATGCAGCGGCTCCGCGGCCGGTTTCCGAATCGGAACCGATGGTCGCAACCAAGCGCCCGGACACCAATGAAGAAGGAATCAAGAAGGTTCTGGACATTCCAATTTCCAAATTGGATGGCAGCACATTCAAGCTGGAAGATTATCGCGGCAAAGTCCTGGTCGTGGATTTTTGGGGAACGTTTTGCCCGCCTTGCGTCAAACAGGTTCCGGAACTGATCAAGCTGAACGAAAAGTATCGAGATCGCGGACTGGCTTTGGTCGGATTGGCAGCGGACCCAAAATCGGATCAGGACAAGGTCGAAGCCTTCATCAAACGGTTTGGAGTCAATTACGAGATTGGTTACGACAACAACTGGATTGGCTCGGCCTTTTTGAAAGGCACTGAAGACAGTTCCGGCCAGCCGCCGATTCCGCAACTCTTCGTGATTTCACGGGAAGGAAAAGTCGTTGAGCATCTGATCGGCGAACAGCCGGGCAGAATGGAGTATCTGGAAAAAGTTGTAAACGAGCAGTTGAACGCCGCTCGTTGAAGGAGAAAGTTATACCGATGTCGAAAAATTTATTCAAAGTCATTTTTCAAGCCGCATTTTTCAGTTTCGCCATTGCCGTTTTGGCGGTGGCTTCCACGCCAAAACTCGGCGCGTCCGATATACCGGAATTGCCGATGGCGGACGGTTCCGGCGATACGCCGGAAATGTTGGTTGACCTGATTCCTGCCGGTGCCGCGAAACCCGGAAAAATGAAACTGTCCAGCTTGCGCGGAAAAATCGTGCTGATGGATATGTTCTGGTCCAAGTGCCACCATTGTCAGGAACACGCTCCGCATGTCGTGGCAATTTACAATCAATACAAAGATCGCGGCTTCACGGTTTTGGGATTGGCGAAAGACAGTAAAGACAGCGCTGAAGAAGTAAAAAGCGTGAAAGATTACATGGCTACCGCGAAGATCAATTATCCGATCGGGTTTGTTTCCACCGAGTTGGTTGCGTATTACGCCGACACCAGAAACCACGGCGTGCCGCAAATGGTTTTGTTCGGCGCGGACGGCAAAATGGTTTTCCGCGAAATCGGTTGGAATGAAAACATCGAAAAGAAGCTGAAAAGCACCATCGAAGAGCAACTGGCGAAATTGCCGGCCAAATCCGCTGAAGAAAAACCTGCGACTGTGAAACCGGCGGGCAAACCCGTTGCCAAGCCTGCGCAGCAGAAGTCAAAACGTGGTTAAACTCTTTTTTTCGAGAGGGGATCGCTTGATGAAAAATCGGATCAGATTTGTCGTAAAAGCTTTGCTCGTGTGTCTTTGTTTTGCCTTGACGGTGACAGCCTCTGCGCGAAACATAGGCCAATCAGTTCCGGAACTGCCGATGCCGGATGGGTCGGGCGATGTGCCGGAAATCTCTATTGACCTGTATTCCGTTCCCGGCGTCGAACAATCCGAGAAGATGAAACTGTCCAGTTTGCGCGGGAAAGTGGTGCTGTTGGATATGTTTCTTTCGACCTGTCCGCATTGCCAGGATCACGCGCCCGCGATTGTCGCGTTGTACAATCAATACAAGGCAAAAGGCTTCACCGTCATCAGCATGGCGACTGACGACAAATCGAATCCGAACTCAGTCAAAAGCGTCGGCAAATACATCACCAAAGCCAAGATCAATTATCCGGTCGGGCAGATTTCCTATGAAGTGATTGCTTACTACGCGGATCCGAAAAACGCTGGAGTTCCGCAGATGGTTTTGTTTGGAGCCGACGGCAAAATGGCGTTTCGCGAAACAGGCTGGGACGAAGCGCTGGGCAAGCGGCTGACGCAAGCTGTTGAGGATCAATTGGCCAAACTGCCGACCGTTAAACCAGGCAGTAAAGCCAGCACCAAACCGACAAAGGACAAAACGAAACTCGGCTGACGCCGACAGGGAGAATGTGATTTTGAAGAAGCGAATTGGAATTCTTTTTAAGGCTTGCTTGCTCAGTTTAAGTTTTGCGTTGATCGTAGTTGCGGCTGCACCGCGCGCCGGATTTGCTGAATTACAGGATTTGCCGAAAGCGGACGGTTCCGGCGATTTGCCGGACATGATGGTTGATCTTTTCAGCTCTGCCCCGTCTGCAAAAACGCCAAAATCCATGAAGCTTTCCAGTCTGCGCGGTAAAGTGGCGTTGGTGGATATTTTCTGGTCACGCTGCCCGCACTGCGAAGAGCACGCTCCGCACATTGTCGAACTGAACAACCAATACCGGCAACGCGGTTTGACCGTGCTCGGTTTGGCAACAGACAGAAAAGATAGCCAGGATGACCTGAACAGCTTGAAAGGCTTCCTGGAACGAACCAAGCTCAATTACCAGATCGGATTTCTGTCCGGCGAAATCCGCATGAACTATGCTGATCCCAAAGATGCCGGCGTCCCACAAATTATCCTCTTCGGCGCTGATGGCAAGATGATTTTGCGCGAAATCGGCTGGACTCCGGCTCAACACGAGAAAATCAAAAAAGCCATCGAAGCGCAACTTGCCAAGCCTGCTGCCCGCGCAGGTAAAAAATGAACTTCCTATTTTGAGAGGTGCCAGTGTCAAAACTTTCTTTGTCGGGGTTACGCTATTCAACACGAATTGTCGTTCTGTCGGTTGTTGTCGGTCTGAGCTTTGCCGTGCTGCTGACGTTTTCGGGCGTCGGCGCAGCCAAAGCGAAAATCGGCGAATTGCCGAAAGATTCCGTGGCCAAATTTCCCTTGAGAATGTCCACGGGGCAGGGAATCAGCTTGATGGATTTGCGCGGTAAAGTCGCGGTCGTTAATTTTTTCGCCGTCTGGTGCGGACATTCTCGGCTGCACATTCCTTCCCTGACCAAGTATGGTGAGGAAGAAAGCAAACGCGGATTGCAAATCGTCGGTTTGGCGGTTGACGACGCCGAAACGACTCCGCAACGTGTCAGCGAATTCATTCACCAGATGAAAATCACATATCCTGTGGGACTGGTTACCGACGACGTGTTCAGAAAATACGTTGAATCGAAAGACGTCTCGGTTCCTCAAACGCTGGTTTATGCGCGCGACGGACGTTTGGTGGCGCACTTCATCGGCCACGATGATTCGGTTGCCGCCGAACTGGACGCAACCATCAAACGCGAACTGGGCAAGCAATAGCGGATTTAATGTGAGCTGCTGTAAAACAGGGATGAGCAGGATTGGCAGGAAATGACGCCTGCGTCTTGTTCATCCCTTTTTGGTTTATTTGAAGGAGCGAGGATGAGAAGAGCAAAGATTGTGGCGACGATTGGTCCGGCTTCACGTTCGCCTGAACGGTTGCGCGAACTGATGCTGACCGGGATGGATGTGGCGCGGCTAAATATGTCGCACGGCACACACGACGTACACGCTGAAACCATCACGAATTTAAGGGCGATTGCCGCTGACTTAAGCCGTCCGCTGGCAATCCTGCTGGATTTATGTGGCCCGAAAATCCGCACGGGCAAGCTGAAAGACGGAAAGCCCATTCGGTTGGTGGCCGGTCAGCAACTGACCATCACTACACAGGATGTTGTCGGTGACGAAACGATTATTGCGACCAGCTATTCGCTGTTGCCGAAAGATGCGAAAGTTGGCGACCGGATTCTGTTTGCCGATGGAATGATCGAATTGCGTGTTGAACAGGTCAGCAAAACCGAAGTCGTCTGCCGCGTGTTAAATGGAGGCGAGCTTGGTGAAAACAAGGGCATCAATTTGCCAGGCGTTAAACTGTCTGCGCCTTCGCTGACGGAAAAAGATCGCGCCGACCTGACATTCGGCTTGCAGCAAAAAGTGGATTATGTCGCGCTTTCATTTGTTCGCAGCGCGCGCGACTGCATTGGGGCAAAAACCCTGATCGAATATCTGGGCGCGGACACTCCGCTGATTGCGAAGATCGAAAAACGGGAAGCGCTGGACGACCTGGACAACATCATTTCCGCTTGCGATGGCGTGATGGTAGCGCGAGGCGATTTGGGCGTTGAAACGGCTGTGGAAAGCGTGCCGTTTCACCAGAAACTGATTATCGCCAAAGCGAATGCGGCTGAAAAAGTCGTCATCACTGCGACGCAGATGCTGGAATCCATGACGCACGAACCGCGTCCGACGCGCGCGGAAGCTTCGGACGTGGCCAACGCCATTCTGGACGGGACGGATTCGGCGATGCTATCGGCAGAAACGGCGGCGGGGGATTATCCTGTTGCCGCGGTCGAAACCATGGCGCGCATCATCAGGTTCACCGAAAGCAATTGCCAGCAGGGAAATCGTTCGCGGGAATTGATCCACAACAGCCAGAAAGGAACCGAAGGACGCGCCATTGCGGAAGCCGCCATTTATGCGGCGTACGAATTGAAATCCAAGCTGATTCTCGTGTTCAGCAAATCCGGCACAATGGCCCGGCATCTGGCGGCGCTTAGACCGGAGCAGAAAATCGTTGCCTTTACGCCGCAAACGCGCACCTACAATGCGCTCGCCGCCGTCTGGGGGATTGAACCGCATCTATTGGATTTTGAAGGGCATAACACCGATTTGCTGGCCAGGGCCGATGAGACTTTGATCAAACTTGGCCTGGCGGACCGAGGGGACACTGTTGTCGCCATGGCTGGGCGGATTCCCAATCAACCCAGTTTGTCTTCCATGATGAAACTGCACACGGTCGGGGAAATCAAAGCGGAAGGCTAGCGGGCAATCTGAATACAAAAGACGCAAAGCAGAGTTTCAAGGAAACTCTGCTTTGCGTCTTCGTGTTTTCGACGATGAACCAGACGGCTGTTACCAGCGATTGACGATGATGTCCGGGCCAACCAGATGGCCGCTCTCGCCTCCGGCATACACATGATAAAAATGCCCGGAATACCACATCACCACATCCTGTTCGTTGATGGATTCTCCGTTGACGAATTGATCCAGGTTGGCTTCGGTGTTGGAGCCTGTGGAGTTTTGGCCGTCGTCAAGCTCTGTGCTGCGATACCGTAAAAACCATGCGTCACCGCGCGCGTATGTGTCGGCTACGCCATCGTTTGCTCCCGGCTGGACGGTGACCAGTTCCCCTGTGGCCAGGTTTTCAACCGTCCAATAACGTCCGCGAATGAAGTCGCGATAGCGTTTGGTTTCTGTCAGCAAGGGCGTAAAGAAGGAGCGCGTGTCGTATTGCGTGAATCGGTTTCTGCCCGCTGAGGCAATATCAAAATCCAGCCGCCAGTAAGAATGATGATGGTGCGCATTGCAGATGCACGAGTTGTTCACACCATCAAACCCAAATCGCGCGCGGATCACACCCGCAGGCGAGAACTCCCAACGGCTGATGTAGCGGTACCAACCGGCTTCCAGCTCACTGACAATGGTGACTTCGTTGTTGTTGGGATCCTGATAAATCGCCACTCCGCGAAAATTGCCCGTGTCGTTGCCACTTTCGACGACGGTTTGCGGGGCTGTACTGCACATTCGAACGCCTGGGGCGACATCGGTGCCCGTGGCGCTGAACGAGCCTTCCTGCCATTGCCAGTCACGATATGGGCCACAAGCGCCGTTGTCGTATAAAACATTCAAAATGGGCACGTGAGCGCGTTTCAATATCGGTTTGCCAAGGTACGTGACGTCCCGCAATTCGACGCCAGAGGCGCGTGTGCCGGATGATGCCGACGGGCGGACAACCAGCATCTGCCAGATAGGAGTGCCACTGACGCTGACGGTCAAATTGAATTGTCCTGCGGTTCCGCGCGAAGTCGTTCCCTGGCCTGCATTCGTGGCTCCACAAGCTGCTTCTACTGCTCTCGCCGTTGGCGGGGCGTTCTTGATAAATGTTGCCACAGACTTGCGAATCATATTGACCGCGACAATTTGATTTGGTGTCTCAGTGCCCGGTGCCGAAATACCAACTGTCAATGTGCGGTCAGCAGTCAGACTTTCTGAAACAAGTGGCGGCATTGTGCGATAAACAGACGCGCCAGCTTTGAAAAGATCAGAAAAATTCGGATCGTTTCGAATCACCGCTGCGGCGGCGTCAAATTCTTCCGGGCTGGGCAATGGTTGATCCTTGCCGATGGTTACGGTCGTCTGCCGCGTGTCGCCAATGATCGTATCAACCACAATGGGACGATTGTTTGTGTAATCGTAATACAGAGCCTGAATTTTGTGCTGACCCGGAGGCAGCCGTGACGAATCAGGATATTCCACGCTGATCAGCCGATTTTCAGTCTTATTCAAAAATTTCGATACTGTGGCGCTGGTTTTGACCGCATTGAGGGTGGAATTCACCTGGGCTTCGCTTGGCGAAACCGGTGTCACCGTAACAGTTACCGGGCCTTGAAGCTTCCCGGCCATGGCATTTTCCCTGAGTGTTCCGGAACTGATCTCGCTCGCATTCGTTGCCAATCCCGCCAACAAAAAACCGCCCAATCCAAGCGTCAAAATCACTGACAATAAAAACACCTTGCGTCGCATCTAAATCTCCTTTTCCGGCAACGTCGCCAAACTGTACCTTTGCACAAGCGAACCGGAGGCATAACGCTAAATTTTACGGCACACAATTCTGCATAGCGTTGCGTACAAAATAATTGTTCTCTTTGGCGAATGAATAAAAGTTCGTAACAGAAAAGCTTTGCTCCTGCGGTGTTTGATGCCGTTAAACAGCAGGCAAGCATTAAATAGCTTTTGAACTTGAAACGAAATAGCACAGCGTTTAGACGCGGGTCAAGCTACCATTCCTGAAGGCGGTCAATTGAATGTGGTGGGCGTTTAGGCCTTTGTCTGCATACCTTGCGGTTGCGCGCCGGACGATGTTAAAAAGAGTTCCCCTCTTGCTTCAAGATCCAGTTCTGTCATTACGGAGGAATCGTTTGAAACGCTATTCGACCACACTACTGTTATTTTTGCTTGCCGTAACTTGTGCGTTTCCGCTGGCTTCTCTGGCACAGAGGAAAGCCCGGAAACCGGCAGCGGTCAAACCTACGCCTACGCCCACTCCCGATCTTCGCGTCGAAGCCGGACAAGTTGCCGAGCAAATCAAAAACATTTCGAAGTTCATCTATATTTACGGCAAGGTCGTCAACGGATTTGAACTGGCCGACGAACAAGCCAGAACCGGAAAAATGACTCCTGCGGCGACCGAGCAAAACCGTAAAAGCAAAGAAGCTTTGCTCTCCAATATTCGAAATTTGCGGGGCGGAGTTGAAGGAGTTGCGCAAAACTTTCGCAACAATCCGCGTTTGCAGGTTCAAGCATTGAAGCTTTCGTTTGCGATTGATGCCGTGCGCGAAGCCGAACAGTTGGCGACGGCTGGCCGGTATGATGAGGCAGGGAAATCGTTTGTGACCGTGATTGAACGGTTGACGGATATTGTGCTGGCCATGCGCTAGCGGATCTTTTTCAAAAAAACATCTCGCGCGAAAAATCACTAGCCAGTCCCTGACCTTGTGACTATAATGCGCGGGTCTAATCGGGCTGCCTCTTCACAGCAGCCCCTTTATTTACGTCAGCGGCAATCCTGCCGCACAATTTCAGTGGTTCAAATTTAAGGCTCCGTCCCCCAAGTTACGGATTCTTTAGTTCGTTTCAGAGCCACTTTCGCAAACGGCATCTGATCAGAATTCAACCGGAAACCGGAAGTGCTGAAGGTTGAGATTTTGTTCGGATTCGTTTTGAACATGTTTTTTGAGTTTGCAACTGACTGAAGCAACGCTGAAAGCCAGCAAATGAAGAGCAGGTCAGAATTTGCCAGTATCCAGGCGATTGATCCTCTGAAACCTCACAATTGAATATTTCAGATTCAAACGTTTTGAATGTTGGCAAAAGAGAAAGTGACCGAGAAATAGTCAGCCCCATTTCCGGCAAAAAAACAT
>CAYLJQ010000311.1:0-8066 GCA_964383955.1 uncultured Heliomicrobium sp.
GGCTGTTCAAATGGACGGATTCCGTTGAGAAATTTCAGCGCGAAATGGCCGAAGTGTTTCCGCGCTCAGTCGAGCTGGCCAAGCGGTGGAATTTATCTGCGTTGGTAATTTTTGGTTTCTGTAAACCGACTGCGAAGGAAGAAACGGCGGACCTCATTTCCAGCGACAACCCGCCGACCTGGGCGATTGATTCTCTTGCGGAAGCGGCGTCAAAAGCCGAAGAAGCGGGGTTGCGCTTGCTGATCGAACCGGAACCGGTTTGTTGGGCTGACACTGGCTTGGCGACGGTGCATCTGATTCAAGCTGCAAACTCTGCCAACATCGGCATCAATTACGATCCTTGCAACGTGGCATGGATGCTTCGCCGCGATCCGATTGATGAGTTTGAAACCGTTGCGCCGTTCATCGCCAACGTCCACATCAAAGATCAGATAGACGAACCGCGTGGCAGCGGAATGCCAACCTGGGTCGTACCCGGTGAAGGTATGATTGATTACCGTCCGCATCTGGCGGCGCTAAAACAGATGAAGTATTCCGGCAACATTTCATTAGAGCCGCATATGGACGGCAACCTGGAAACGATCCTGCGTTGCAAACAAGCTGTTGAACGTTTGTGGAATGAAGCTTGAAGCGCCATTTTTTAACGAAAAGTTGATTGACGGCCAAGACTCAATCGAGTAAGTTTTCGCCCGAACTGAAAACTGGAGCGAATCGCTCTGGTGCCGCAATTTGAAAGTGATTCAACCGCCCTTGCCCTACTCAGCCAGGTTTCAGTTTCGCCGCTGACCCTAAATCTTTTGGGCAAGTGACCAAGTCACTCTGCACACCACTACCCTTAATAAAAGCTCTTCCCCAGGCTTAAACCCAAATTTCATTTTCTAGGAGTTGTACCAAACGATGCTGTACCCAAGAACATTCCTCACCCCATCGCGTTTACTTTTATTGCTGCTCGTCGCAGTTTTCGCACTTTTCATTGCTCTTTCCACACAGGCTTAAAGCCTGACGGAAAGGTCTTAATTCCTTATTTCCGCAGGCCAGCATCCTCATTTTGAGAGAAGCTGGCCTGCGTTGCTATTTTCAAGACTTGAACACCCCTCAAAACCTTGCCTTCGCCTGAACGATCTCCTACTCTGCCGCCGTCACATAACCAACAAAATAACGATCAATCAGGACCTCTAAATTTCCATGAGTTTGCCCTCTCACCAGACTCTGGTTAGCGCCGAAGCGCAACCAGGTCACTTTGGTTTGCTTCATCAGTTTTTTGAACAAACAGCCCGCCGCTGGCCACAGCAAACGGCGCTGGAAATCCCACCGTCCACAAAACATCCGCAACGATTGAAGATCAGTTACGCAGATCTGGACCATTACGCCAACACGATAGCTGGCGCGCTAAGCCCTTTTGTGCGGGAAGAAAGCGTCGTGGCAATACTGCTTCCCAAAAGTGTCGAACTGTTCGTCAGCCAATTGGCCGTGCTGAAAGCCGGAGCCGCTTACTCCTGCATTGACCCTGCATTTCCAAACGAACAGTTGCGCGACATTCTGCAAGATGCCGCAGCCGTAGCCGTGCTGACTGATATTGAAGGCTTGGCTCGCGTCACAGAGTGTGGCTTCAATCTGGAAAACGCATTTGATGCGAAGACCTTGATGCTTGGCGCCTCCGTCGCGACATTCACAACCCCGCCAAGGCTGCAGCCGAAGAATTTGGCCTACATCATTTATACGTCCGGCACGACTGGACGTCCCAAAGGCGTGATGATTGAACACGCCAGCATCGCCAATCTGGTCGCTTCCGATATTGAAGAATTCAGATTGACGCCGAACGACCGCGTCGGACAAAGCTCTTCGCCCGCCTACGATTCGTCGCTGGAAGAAACCTGGCTGGCATTCGCCACCGGAGCAACGTTGGTCGTGATGGACGATGAAACCTCGCGGCTTGGCCCGGATTTGATTCCCTGGCTTCAGCGCGAACGCATTTCCGTGCTCTGCCCTCCGCCGACATTGCTTCGTTCGACAGGCTGCGAAAACCCTGCCGAAGCATTGCCCGACCTGAAACTGCTTTACGTCGGTGGCGAAGCTTTGCCGCAAGACGTGGCCGACCGCTGGGCAAAAAATCGCCGCTTGGAAAACGGCTACGGTCCGACCGAATGCACAGTCACCGCGACGCGCACGACCATCACCGAAAGCGAAGCCATCACAATCGGCAAACCGGTTCGCGGGTTGAGAGCCTGTGTGCTGGACGAATCGCTGGAAGAAGTGCCGGACGGAGAGCGCGGGGAGTTGTGTTTAAGCGGCGCAGGTTTGGCACGAGGTTACCGAAACCGGCCAGAACTGACGGCGGAAAAGTTTCCAACGCATCCGCGCTTTGGCAGAATTTACCGAACGGGCGATCTGGTTCACCGCGACCAAAACGGCAATTTGCATTACCACGGGCGCATTGATTCTCAGGTCAAGCTGCGCGGCTATCGCATTGAACTCGAAGCCATTGAAACTCGCCTGGCCGATTGCGCAGGCGTCCGGGAAGCCGCCGTCCGTGTTCAGGGCGAAGCTGGACAGGAGTTATTGGTCGCGTTCATCGTCCCGGAAAGCGATAGCAATCCACCAAATTTCGATAACCTGAAAGAATCGCTCTGCGCCGCGTTGCCGAAATACATGGTTCCCAGCCGTTTTGCGCTGATCAAAGAATTGCCGACAACGGTTGGCGGCAAGCTGAATCGAGCGGCATTGCCAATCGTTGAATCTCAAGCATCAGGCGATGCCAAAAAGATCTTTGCGCCGCGAAATTCGATGGAAGAAAAGCTGGCGGCGGCAGTCAAGCGTGTTTTACGGTTGGCAGGTGATGTATCTGTCAACGACAACTTTTTCAATGACCTCGGCGGAGATTCGTTGAATGCCGCCGTGCTGATTTCTCTGCTGCGCGACGATCCAGTGACGGCCAACCTGGCCGTGCGCGACATCTACGAAACGCCAACCATCGCAGCATTGGCCGAAAAAGCTTTACGAGAAAAACCCGCGATAGAAACGTCGAAAGCTCCCATCGCACCAAATGCCGATCTGTCGAACACCTTTCCTATTCTGGCAACAGTTGCCCAAGGTTTTTGGCTAATGCTTGGCCTGATTTTCTTGTCAGCAGCGTCGTATGGCGCAGCCTTCGACCTGCTGCCGCTTCTGATTCACAAACTGGGCTTGATCCCGTTTGTAATGCTCAGCCCGCTACTGTTTCTGTTGGGGCTAATGGCTTATGCGCCTTTGAGTGTTCTACTTACGGCATTGACCAAAAAAATATTGATCGGACGCTACCAACCGACGCGCGCAGCGGTGTGGGGCAGTTTCTATGTCCGCCACTGGATGGTGCAAACCACCGCCAGGGCCATTCCCTGGCAATGGATTGAATGCACCGAGTTTCAAAACATGGCGCTGCGCGTTTTGGGCGCTCGCATTGGCCGCCGCGTTCACATTCACAGAGGAGTCAACCTGCGACAGGGCGGATGGGATTTGCTGGAAATTGGCGACAACGCAACCATCAGCCAGGACGCTTCGATTCGACTGGTGGAACTGTCCGATGGACACCTTGTCATTGAGCCTGTTGTGCTTGGCGAAAACAGCACGCTGGAAGTTCGCGCGGGAGTTGGCGGCAACACGGTGCTGGAACCGGGAGCCTGTCTGGCAGCGTCCGCTTCCCTGTTGAGCGGCGGACGTATTCCCAGCGGCAAACGCTGGGATGGAATTCCTGCGCACCCCCACGGAAACACGCTTCCATTTTCCAAACCGGAATCCGCCGCCGAACTCTCGCCGTTTTGGCAAAGCTGCCTAATGTTGCTGGCGAAGGTTGGATGGGCAGCAATCTTCGTGTTGCCCGTCGAACTGTCTGCGTTTGTTTTTTGCTGGTTCAGGGGTTGGAACGACAAGCAGGTATTAAACTGGCTCTACAATCCTTCGCTTGATCCCACTTCAATTCTGCTTGCCACGTTGCTGGTGGTGCTTTCGGTTCCGTTGGTATTGCTACTTCAAGCAATCACAATGCGCGCTTTAGGCAAGGTTCGGCCTGGAAGCATCAGCCGTTGGAGCATCGCCTATATCCGCATCTGGCTGAAAACCAATCTGGTGCGTTCCGCAGGCGAATGGCTCAGCGGCACACTTTTCTGGCCTGTCTGGTTGCGGCTGGCGGGAATGAAAATCGGACAAGGTTGCGAAATCAGCACGATCATTGACGTTGTTCCTGAGTTGATCGAAATCGGCGACGAAACGTTCTTCGCTGACGGAATCTACCTGGGTGGCCCGCGCATTGATCGCGGCACGGTGACGCTGGCAACGACCAAACTCGGAGCAAACACCTTTCTCGGCAATCACGTCATTATTCCCATTGGTCACCAACTGCCTGACGGCATTTTGTTGGGGGTTTGCACAGTCGCCGACGAACGGATCATCCGCCCCGGCAGTTCGTGGTTTGGGCATCCGCCATTTGAATTGCCCAGGCGAGAAGTCGTTGAATGCGACCGCAGCCTGACGCACGAACCATCGTTGATGCGTTATTGCGCGCGACTATTCTGGGAGCTGTTGCGATTTTCCCTGCCAGTGACTCCGCTGTTAAGTGTGCCGGTGTTGCTGGAATTGCTGGCCGCCGCTGAATCGGCATACTCGCGTTCCGTGTTTCTGATTGTGATCGTCCCTTCGCTGGCGTTTGCCTGGGCGTCAGCTTTTTGCTTGCTGATTCTGGCGATGAAATGGCTTTTGCTGGGCAAAGTGAAGCCCGGCATTCATCCGCTGTGGTCTTGCTGGTGCAGCCGGTGGGATTTTCTATACGTCGCCTGGGCGGTTTACGCGCGAGCCGCGCTGTCCACACTGGAAGGCACCTTGCTGCTCGGCTGGTATTTACGGGCAATGGGTTCGCAAATTGGCAAGCGCGTAGTTTTGGGTTCCGGCTTTTCCCACATCGTTGATCCTGACATGCTTTTTTTCGAAGATGGCGCAACCATTTGCTGCCAGTTCCAGGCGCACACCTTTGAAGACCGCGTGTTGAAAATTGACCACGTGCGGATTCGTCGCCAGGCCACCGTTGAGAGCAATTCCGTTTTGCTGTACGGCGCAGACATTGGCGAAGGCACACACGTGGCAGCGCAGAGCGTGGTGATGAAGCGTGAAAGCCTGCTGCCAGGACGTTCGTATTCCGGTTGCCCAACCAAGCAGGAATAAGTTGCACAGCTTTTTGAGCAAAGGCAGAATCACCGCGCCAATCAACAAACAAGGAAACAATATGAAACTTCGTCGCCTGCTTTTCTCTTTTTGTTTTGCAATGCTCGCCGTTCAATCAATCGCAGCGCAAGAAGACAACCGCGCAATTCTCCGCCAAAAGCTCAGCGCTGAAATCGAAAAGATCGCCACCAGCTTTGACGGTGTGATGGGAGTGGCCATCCGCGATCTGACCACCGGCGAAGAATTTCTGATCAATCAAAACCTGACCTTTGCGACCGGAAGCTCAATCAAAATTCCTGTGCTGATCGAACTCCACAAACAGGCCTCGGCGGGAAAATACAAGCTGACGGATCAACGTTGGTTGGAGCGGACAGACAAAGTTGGCGGCAGCGGTGTGATTAACAACTTCGGCGACCACACTTCGCAGTTGAGCTTGAACGACCTGGCCGTGCTGATGATTGTGCTGAGCGATAACACGGCTACGAACATGTTGATTGATCAGACCGGAATGGCGAACGTCAACGCGACGCTTGACCAGTTGGGACTGAAAGCGATTCGGTTGCGCAGAAAGATGATTGACACTGCCGCTTCGGCGCGCGGAGACGAAAACATCGCCACGCCATTTGCCGCAACAGACTTGATGAGCAAACTTTACCGGGGCGAAGTCATCAGCCGCAGCCTGAGCGACGATGTGTTGAAGTTTTTGAAACTGCGCAAAAGCTCGCCCATCCCTAGACTGCTCCCTTCAAACATCGCCATCGCCAACAAACCCGGCGGCATAGAAGGCGTCGCGTGCGACTGGGCAATCGTGTATGTTCCGGGCCGTCCATTCGCCATTTCGGTGATGACCAATTACAACGGTGAAAGCGCCAACGCCGACGAAGCCATCGCCAAAGTCGCCAAGCTGGCTTACGATTACTTTGCGCGGCTGGCTCGTTCGACGGATTACGGAGCGCGCGTGCCGCTGGAGTTGTTGAAACAGTACCGCGACCGGTAGGGAGCGGGTTATCCAAATCAATTATGGCTTTACACAAACGACGCGAAGAATCCGGGCGCTCTGTGGCGCGTGTGCTGCTGGAATCGCCAGAACCGGTGGAACTCCCGCCCGCCGAATTCGACGAACAAAACGTCACCATTGAGCGCGAAGACTTTCGCCAATACTTGCCGCAGTTGTTTTACGAACTGCGCGAAGGCTGCTGGGTTGATCCGGCTCCAATGGTGCAGAGCGATTCCATCTTCGTGATTCAGGGCGAAACGCGAGACTTCTGGGTCAGGGTTTGGCACACCGACGACACGCGCACAGGCATCGCAAAGCTGCACGTCCTAAGCTGTCTGCCTGTGACACCGAATCTAAAAATTCACTTCGATAGCTAACGCCAGCCCCGTAGAGCAGGTTTCCCAATCTGCTCATGACTTCATCTGTCGCCAATTGCGATGACGGAGCGGGCTGGAAATGTCGTTCAGATTTTCATCAACCGCCAATTGCAAAAAACATGAGCAGGTTGGAAAACTCGCTCTACATTTGAGGAGAGACACGATGCTCCGCCGACTTTTTGTTTCTGTGGTGCTGCTTTCATCCGTCGCGTTTTCCCAAAACAAACAACTCAGTTTCAAAGAACAGACCATTGATCCGAACGTCGGCGTGGGCTATGCCGTGACGGTGGCAGACATCAACAATGACGCAAAGACTGACATCGTTGTTGTCACCGAAAATCCCGATCAAGTCGTCTGGTACGAAAACCCTTCCTGGACGCGGCGAACCATCGTGACAGGTTTTCCGAAGCTGCCGGTCTGCGTCCAAGCTCTGGATGTGGATGGTGACGGCAAAGTCGAACTGATCCTGGGAGCAGATTGGCAACCGTCCAACACGGCTACGGGTGGCACGGTCTGGCTGCTGCAACGCCCAAGCGATTTGAATCAGCCTTGGACTCCAATCAAGATCAACGAAGAGCCGACAATGCACCGTATGCGCCTGATAGACCTTGAAGGCAAAGGCCGCAAAGAACTCGTCTGTGCTCCGCTCCACGGGCGCGGAAACAAAAGCCCGGAATGGTGGAAAGGCGATGGTGCTTCTCTGTACATCCTGCGCCGCCCCGACAATCCGTTCAAAGACGCGTGGACGCGCGAAGTCATCAGCAACGAATTGCACATCACGCACAACGTCTGGCCTATGGATTGGGACGGCGACCGCAAAGAAGAACTTCTGGCCGCTGGTTACGAAGGCGTTTTCCTGTTCAAGCGAACCGCAGCCGGAAACTGGACCAAGCAACAACTTGGCGAAGGCGACCCGGAAAAGCGTGGCGCAGGTGAAATCAAAGTTGGGCGCTTGCCAGGCGGCAAACGTTACCTGGCTACAATTGAACCTTGGCACGGCCATCAATCCGTTGTTTACACGCCGCCTGATAAAACCGGCCAGCTATGGAAACGCCAAGTCCTGATTGAAAACCACAAAGGCGGTCACGCTGTCTGGACGGCGGATTTAACCGGCTCCGGCGTTGACTCCTTGGTCGTAGGCTTTCGCGGCGCTCCCGAAGGCAAAGTAGAAGACGCAATGGTTTACCTTTTGCACCCGCTCGATCGCACAGGTTCCAAGTGGGAAAAACACGTCATCGACGCCAAGGGCTTAGGTGCCGAAGACATCATTTGCGCCGACCTGAACGGCGACCGCAAGGTGGACATCATTGGCGTCGGTCGCAGCACGAAGAACGTCAAAATTTACTGGAACGAAAGGACGAGGTGACAAAGCATGCCTTCTTCCTTATTGCCCCGACGGGATTTTCTGAAACAGACTGCCGCAACTGCCACCATCAGTGCAGGCACGCCTCTAATGACTGACGCGCATTCGTTCAAAACAGTCAGAGAATTCACTGCTTACC
>CAYLJQ010000312.1:0-8061 GCA_964383955.1 uncultured Heliomicrobium sp.
ATCCGCTTCAAGGAATTGACATACGAATTGGCCGAGGTCATTTACGAATACCCGTTCCGCATTCCATCGCATTTCACGTATGTGATGCGTGCGATTATGACTTTGGAAGGTATCGGCATCGCGATGGATCCGAACTTCAACTTTTTCGATGTTGCCAAACCGTTTGCCAAGGAGTTTATGATTCGCCGTGAAGGCAAAACCTTCCGCGACCTGATTGTCCGCAAGCTGATTTACGGCGAAGAAGGCGACATTCAGTGGGGCAAAATGTGGAAGCTGGCCAAGATTGCGATCAAAAGTTATTGGGATGAATTCGTAACGAAAGCATCAGGAGCGATGGGATGAATTTTGACGGGAGAGTTGTTTTGATCACAGGCGCGGCTCGCGGAATTGGCCGCGTTATTGCCCAGCAGTTTGCAGAAAATGGAGCGCGCGTTGCGCTCCATTTTCATTCCAACCGCGAAGCTGCCGAAAAGGCATTCGATTCACTTGCTGGCACTTCACATTCACTGCATCAAGCCGACATCACCGACCCTGTCCAAGCCAGTCAAGTGGTCGAAGCCGTCATCCGCCAGCACGGCCGTTTAGACGTTCTGGTTAACAACGCCGCCATCTTTGAAGCGCATCCGATTGCCAAAATCAGCTATGAAGATTGGCAGGCTTCGTGGCAGCGAACGCTGAATACAAATCTGATTGGAACGGCGAACGTCACGTTTTGCGCTTCTCAGCAGATGATTCAGCAAGCCAGCGGACGTATCGTGAATATCTCTTCGCGTGGGGCATTTCGCGGAGAACCGGACGCTCCGGCGTATGGCGCCAGCAAAGCCGCGCTGAACGCGATGAGCCAATCTCTGGCGCAGGCCTTGGCTCCGCACAACATTTTCGTTTACGTCGTTGCGCCCGGCTTTGTCGAAACCGAGCGAGTGGCGTATCGTCTGGACGGCGCAGAAGGCGACGGCATTCGCAATCAAAGCCCGCTTAAGCGAGTCGCCAAACCCGAAGAGGTCGCCAAAACGGTGCTGTTCCTGGCTTCGGAAGGGACGGATTTTCTGACAGGTGGCATTCTTGACGTGAACGGCGCTTCTTACTTGCGGTCTTAAACTTGTCTCTACTCACAAAAGGTCTCACCCATGCAAAACCGCGATTACGATGTTGTGCTTTACGGGGCCAGTGGCTTCACGGGCAAACAAACGGTCGAATACTTTGCCCGGAATCTGAAGCCCGGCCAATTGCGCTGGGCGATTGCCGGTCGTAATCGCCAGAAGCTGGAAGCAGTGAAAGCCGAGATTGGAAATCTGGGTAAGGACATTGATGTGCTGGTGGCCGACAGTAAAGATCAGGCTGCCGTAGACGGCATTGTCTCGCGGACGCGCGTCATGCTGACGACTGCGGGGCCGTATGCGCTTTACGGAACCGCTATTGTTGACGCCTGCGTTCGGTTCAAAACGCATTACGTGGACATCACGGGCGAAACTCCGTGGGTGAAAGACCTGATCACGCGTTACCACGATCAAGCCGCAGCCGATGGCACGCGCATCATTCCATTCTGCGGGTTTGATTCTGTGCCTTCGGATTTGGGAGCGTATCTGGTGGCGCGCTACATTCAGAAACAGCTTGGAGCGCAATGCACAGAGGTGAAGGCTTATTTTCAGATCAATGGCGGGTTGAACGGGGGAACGATGGCGACGGTATTCAATCTGATTGAAGCCGGAGAAGCGGAACGGGCGCGCGATGTCTTTTTGCTGAATCCTGCGGGTGAACATTCCGAACAGGAAATCGCGCGAAATCAGGATCCCAAAATTCCACTTTACGACCCGGACATTGCCGCCTGGGCTGGTCCGTTTTTTATGAGCCAGATCAATACCCGCGTCGTTCGCCGCAGCGCCGCCTTGTACGGACAATGGCAATCGCCTTATGGGCCGGACTTCCGATACCAGGAACACATGAAATTCGGTGGCCTGCTGGGCGGCATTCAAGCTGCCGGAATGACCGCAGGAACAGCCGTGTTCAATGTCGCGCTACAAACTCCGCTTCGCGAATTGATAAAACCTTTGTTGCCCAAACCCGGCGATGGACCTTCAGAACGAACGATGAACGAAGGCTGGTTCCTGTGCGATTTGGTGGGCGTGGCCAGCGACGGACGCAAAGTCAAAGCCTTGATCCGCGATCAAGGCGATCCCGGCAATCGGGCTACGGTAAAGTTTGTGTGCGAATCGGCGCTGAGCCTGGCGCTGAATTTTGACCAGCTTCCCGGCGGTCCTGAGCGCGGAGGCATCCTGACTCCCGCAACCGCTCTTGGCGATGTTCTGGCAGAACGGTTGCGGAAAGCCGGAATGGTGATTGAAGTCGGCTAAGGCTTCACTTCTTTTTCAAGACCAGCGGCAAACTCCCGCCGCCCTGTGACCAATCGCCTTTGATCGTTTTCAAATCCTTTTCAATGGTTCCCTCGAACGTGCCCGCAAACTGTTTCATCTCAAACTTCAGCTTTGTGCCGTCACGCTGAATGGTTGTGACGGGCGCTCCGGTGATGTTCTGGTTCGGGCTGTCTAGCTTTGCGCTCATTCCGTCTTCGTAGGTGGTGATGTGCAGCACGACTTGCAGCGTTTGCCCGCCAGCGTCCAGCGCACCTTCCCAATCGCCGTCAATGTCACTCGGTTTCGGCGTGCGCGGCTTCGCTTCTGCACGAGCTTTCGGTCGTGCGAATTCCAGCGGTAGTGACCCACCACCTTGTGACCAGTTCCCGCTGATGACGTTTCGCGCAGTATCCAGCTTTCCTTCATAGGTCGCCTGAATTCCATCTATCGTAAATTTCAAGACGCCTTCGGTGACGCTGACCGAAGAAGCCGGGATGCCCATCGCCCCTTGATCCAGGCTATCGAGCGTAGCCTTCACTCCACCCTTGTCATCCTTCTTGACGTGAATGACCAGCCGGAATTCCATCTCTCCGGCTTTCAGTGTTCCTTCCCAATCGCCTTCGACGCTTTGGGCGCTGGCGGTAACCGCAACGAATAAGCAAACAATCAGGCAGTAAAATATCTTATGCATAGAATTCCTCTTTCTTCGTCGCGGAGCGACGGTTGAGTTTAGGCAGGTCGTTCACGGCCTGCATCGGGATTGATGAGAAGTTCCGTCCCGTCGGGACGGCTGAATCGTTCGACAAATACCGCGTGTTGGATTTAACCGGTTGGCAGTGAGAATTCAAGCGCCCCGACAGGGCGCGAATCGCTGTTTGATTCTCTCGCAGGCCGTAAACGACCTGCCTAAATTCAATTGCCGCTCTGCGGCAAAACGCCTAAACGGGCGGATGCTGGGTAACCATCGGCAATCGCTCGCGGCAAAACTACCGTTGCACATTGTGAACGCAGCGCACGGTGTCGCGCGCGATTAACAACTCTTCGTCGGTTGGGATGACGTATGCCTTCAGCCGAGAATCGGCGGCACTGATCAAGCCTTCGTTGCCGCCGGTCATCGTGGAGTTGATGGGGGCATCCAGCTGCAATCCGCACCATTCCAATCCCTGGCAAATCCGCGAACGAATTTCCGCCGCGTTTTCGCCAATGCCTCCGGTGAAAACGACGGCGTCGGCTCCGCCCATTGCCGCCAGGTACGCGCCGATGTATTTGCGGGCGCGGTAACAGAACAGTTCAATAGCCAGCAAGGCTCGGCGGTCATTGTTTTCGCGGGCTTCTTCCAGCAGTTCGCGCATGTCGTTGGTCAGGCCGGAAATCCCCAGCAAGCCGGACTGTTTGTTCAGCAGGCCTTCGGTTTCCTGTGCGGTCAAGCCTTCTTTGGAAATCAGGAAGTCTATGATCGAAGCATCAATGTCGCCGGAGCGCGTGCCCATCACCAAACCTTCCAGCGGCGTCATTCCCATCGAAGTGTCAATTGAATCTCCAGCTTTGATCGCCGCCGCCGAACATCCATTCCCCAGATGCAGCGTGATGATGTTGACCTGTTCGCGCGGAATGTTCAGCAAATGACGATAGCGATAGGCGACGTAGCGGTGCGAGGTGCCGTGAAAGCCGTAGCGGCGGACTTTGTGGCGGCGGTAAAACTGGTAGGGCAGGGCGTACAAGTAAGCGTGTTCCGGCAGCGTTTGATGAAACGCTGTATCGAAAACGGCGGCTTGCGGCATTCCTGTGCCCAGCAGTTCTCGCGTAGCCAGAATGCCTTTGATGTTGGCGGGGTTGTGCAGCGGAGCCAGGTCAATGCAATCGTCAATTCCACGCAGGACTTCATCGCTGATCAAGACGGACTGTTTGAAGCGCTCGCCACCGTGGACGACGCGGTGACCAACGGCGTGGATGTCTGAAACGCTTTGGATCGCATTCAGGCTGGATTCGGTAGAACAGACCCAACGGATGATGAAATCCACCGCCGCGCGAATGTCTCGAAGCTGGGAAGTGGAACGTTGTTTGGCCTGGCCTTCGACCTGAAGCGAACAAACGGCTTCGCCGCCAATGCGTTCGATGATGCCGCGCGCCAGACGCTGGTCGGCGTTCTGGTCTATGCGATTCAAGTCGGTGGCGATAACTTGAAACTTGATGGATGAGCTGCCACAGTTGAGTACGAGTACATTCATAGGATTGGCATTACAGCAAAGAATAAAAATTGAGTGAAGCTGATCAGCTTTAGATCGGAAAAAGGGAACCACATAATGCACAAAAAACACAAAACGAGGCAGAGAAGATGTGTGCCTTTTGTGCTTTTTGTGGTGAATATTTCTTTCAAAAATGCCGCACTTGGAAATCCGCCACAATCGGCAAATGGTCGGAAGCGATCAAAGCTTTGCGGCTGCGGTGCAGCTTGGCTTCAACCAGTTCCAGCGCTTCGTCAAAGTAAATGTGATCCAGGTGCAGAAACGGCAGCAGGCCGGGATACGTTCGCTTGCGTCCAAGCTGCAGCCGAATGTCTGCGTTTTGAAAATGTTCAGTAAGCAAGCGCGACGTCAGTCCGCGCGTCCATTCGTTGAAATCGCCAAGTAGGACTCGCGGCCCTGTGTGGTCGCCGTTTTTCAGCACGTCTTCTTGCAGCAGCTTTCGCGCTTGATGGCGGCGTTCGGTAAACGAAGTCCCAAGGTGCACATTGTAAATGTGCAGCGGTTGGTCGCCGTGCAGGTCAATGTCCACGCGCAGGCATCCGCGCTGTTCGCGCCCGGCGACGCTGAGGTCATGGTTGCGTGTGCCAACAATGGGAAAGCGGCTCAGGACAACGTTGCCATACGCGCCGCCTTTGAGTTGCCGGTTTTCTCCCAGTCGAAAATCCAGTTTCAGTTCGCGGGCGATAAAGTGCGCCTGATCGTGTTGGTCTTCTGCACCCTGAACACAAAGAACTTCCTGCATGGCGACAATGTCAGCGTCAATTTCCTGCAACACTTCGACAATGCGTTCGGGGCGCAATCGGCGATCAACTCCGACGCATTTGTGAATGTTGTAAGTGGCAACTCGAAATCGGTTTACTTCTTGCATGAACAGCTCACTCAGAATCCTGTGGCAATGTCGCCTGATGGTTGGAATCGGTGGCAGCTTCACGCAATGCCAATTCTTCGCGCTTGCCTTCGCGATGAAGTTCGAAGGCTTTGAGAAACAGCGACACTGCCAACCATGCCGCAAATACCGCCAGGGGAATTGAAATGATTCTGGGCCAGAAGATGGCGACTGCCGTAAACAGCAGAAGGAGCAACCCGCCGCTGAACATAATCCGCGCTTCGGTTGGGCTGAGGATGCGCCGATTCGAAATGGCTGCGGTGACGGCGTTGCCCAGCCGGACGGCTCCAGCGGCAGTTCGTCCAGAACTCAACGTGTCGAGTTTTGCGCGCAGCCGTTGAAGTCGTTTGTGTCGTGGTTTGGGCCGCTTTCGTTTCGCCGTCAACAGGATTTCCGTTGAGTAGTCCAGATCCTGTAAAAACATTTGTTCCATCTGTTCGCCGAACCGATCGTCTTCAACAACAACATCCAATTCCCAGTTGGTGATCCAGCTTGCCAAATTCAGGTTCGACGAACCCACGCGTGCCCAGGTGCCGTCCGCAACAGCGGTTTTGGCGTGGATCATTGGGCCGTTCCATTCGTAAACGCGAACCCCGGCTTCGAGTAATGGGCGATACCCAGAACGCGACACGGCGCGCATAACTGGCAAGTCGGTAGCTTGCGGAACTAACAGGCGCACATCGACACCATCCATCGCCGCCGCCCGAAGCGATTGCACGTAAGGCGAAGTGCCCGCGAAATACGCGTCGGTCAGCCACAAACTTTCTTTGGCCGAAGCGGCAATCATTTGATCCAGGCGGTAAAGCCCGGCGGTGTTTGGCACGCTGGCTACCACACGCAAATTGGTATCTCCGGCTTCAGGAATCGTGGACGCGGCAATTAACTCATCATCCGGCAATGGCGTTCCGGTTTCTGCCCAGGTTTGCGCAAAAGCTTGCTCCAAATCGGCGACCGCAGGGCCAATGACCTCAACGCCTGTGTCGCGCCAACCTTCAATTCCTTTTTCCGGATTCCCAATCCACATTTGGCCTACACACAATCCGGCGACAAATCCGATGCTTCCATCAACCGTCAGCAGTTTGCGATGATCACGGCCAAGCCAGGCCAGCGGGCTGTCAAAGCGCGGCGGATTGAAGCAGCGAACTTCAACACCAGCGGCTTTCAGCGCGCGCCAGAATTTGTTTGACGTCGCTGTTAATCCGCCAGCCCAATCGTAAATCAATCGAACTATGACGCCTTCGCGTGCTTTTTCAGCCAGGGCTTCGGCGAAAATCCGGCCCTGGTCGTCTTCGTGGATAATGTAGCTTTCGAAATGAATTGTGCGTTTGGCCGATTGAATGGCTTCCAGCCAGGCAGGATAATTTTCACCGGCATTTTTTAGCAGCCGGACCCGGTTGCCTGTGATCAGCGGAGCGCCAGCCGCACGCGCAAACGCTTGACTGGCTTGAATGCGAAAAGATCGCAGCCGTAACCCTTTCGGGCGCACAATGGTCGAAGGTTTTTGATTCATCTTGCCCACCAATTCGTGAATGTCATACGCGGACAAAATTGGAACATTGCCAATGGGGTTACGCAACCTGACGTCTGTATTTTTTGGTTGCAGAATAATCAGCGTTGAGAATTTTGATGTCGCCAGTGAGACTGCTAAGCTGCCGCCGGAGAAACAATCAACAACATGCCCTTACTTGTCAGCGTCAAAGATTCGCATCTTCACCGTTACCGCCAGATTGCCGAAACGCTGGCGAAACACGGGTTCGGGTTTCTGCTCAGCCTATCGGGACTGGAACGATTTCTGCCGTTTCACAAGGAATTGCTGGGGGAATCGTCTGGCAATCAATCGTTGACTCCTCCCCAGCATATACGTGCGGCGCTGGAAGAGCTTGGTGCGACGTTTATAAAACTGGGGCAATTGCTTTCGACCCGCCCCGATCTGTTGTCGCCGGAATATTTGCTGGAACTGGCAAAGCTGCAAGATGAAGCTCCGCCGTTTGATTCTGACGTTGCCGTCGAAGTGGTGGAATCCGAACTCAGCCAATCCATCAAGGACGTCTTTGCGCGGTTCGACCGGGAACCGCTGGCCGCCGCTTCGATTGGCCAGGTTCACGCTGCGCAATTGCGCGATGGCACAGAAGTCATTGTCAAAGTCCGTCGCCCCGATGTCGTTGAACAAGTCGAAGAAGACTTGGAAATTTTGCAAAACGTGGCATCGGCGTTGAATCGCCGCTGGGAGTTTGCCAAACGCTATGACTTGCTGGGCCTGGTGCAGGAATTTGCGCTCACACTGCGAGCGGAACTCGATTACATACGGGAAGGGCAGAATGCAGATCGTTTTGCCGCGAACTTCGCAACTGACAAAACCGTTCGCATCCCGCGCGTGTTTTGGGAAACGACGACTTCACGCGTTTTGACACAGGAACGCATTTTTGGCGTCAAGGTCAGCGAGCTTGGCGCGTTGAATGAATTTGGCATCAACCGCGCTGAATTGGCCGAGCGAGGAGCCAGGGCGGTTTTGAAGATGATTTTTGAGGACGGCTTTTTTCATGCTGACCTGCATCCGGGAAATTTCTTTGTTGAACCC
>CAYLJQ010000313.1:0-8052 GCA_964383955.1 uncultured Heliomicrobium sp.
TCCAGAAGAGCCAGGTGATAGAAATTCTTCTGCTTGTCGCCAATCACTTTCTCGACAACAGAGCTAATCCGACACGGGCCTTGACAGGGATAAACAATCTTGTTTCCAACAGTCAGTCTTATTGCCATTTCCTTCTCCTGCTGATTTGCCAAGTAAGCCGTGGGGGAATAATTGAGTGTTTATCCGAATTGCTAAGCTACCCGCCGGCCTGTCACCAGGTTATAGATCACGACGATTGCCGCGATAACAAGCAATGCGTGGATCATTGATCCACCCACGCCGCCGACCATACCCAACAGCCACAAAACCAGCAGAATCACGATAATTGTCCAAAGCATACTCCACCTCCATGGTTCTTTTTCTTGCCAGCAAAAGCGGTGTCGAGCGGGCCAGCTTGCCAACTCGGCTCCGACTTGCATTCAGAGGATAGGCTGACTTCAGGTGAGTTTCCGTTCAATATTGGACATGCTTGAAAAAGAATTTCCGCGCTATGCAATCTGCGCCAGATAAGAAGTAAGCTTTTGTTCCTTGATGATCAGGAAGTGGTCGGTATTGGTTTCAATCAATCCCAGGTTCCGAAAGCGTTGCATAAACATGCTGATCCGTGGACGCGTCGTGCCAACCATTTCCGACAGCTCTTCGTGTGAAATCTTCAGTTCGATGCGAATGCTGCGCGGGTCTTTCTTGCCAAGCTTTCGCGCCAGTTGCAACAACGTCTTGCCCAGTCGCTGTTCGCTATCCACCGTCACCAGGTTGGCAATGACCTGTTGTTGGTCGGCAATCCGCATCGCCAGATACCGCACAAAACCTTCCAACAGTTTGTCGCGGTCCAGACGCGCAAAGAACCGGGAACTTGGGATTTGTTTTAAGACCGTTTCTTCCATGGCTGTCGCGGTTTCCAGCCGTGTGCTCAAATTCGACAAACACAATTCGCCGAAAATGTCTCCCACTGTGTGGATGGCCAGCAAACACTCCCTGCCTTCCGGTGAAAGCATCAGCAGCTTGACCTGTCCGCTTTCGATGAAATAGACGGTTTGGTCCTGATCCCCGCACGTATAAACGTTGTCGTGTTTCGGAACTGTTATGGCGCGCGAATTCAGGGTTTCGAGTTGCAAAGAATCGCGTAACTGCAGTTTGAAACCATCCGCTTCGGGGGTTTCTTGAATCATTATCGTTTCTCCTGTCTGGCCTAGCCTTTAACAAAGTCCTGGCCGGTTGATTCAGCGCCGCCGCCGAGTTCATTGGCTTCCCCTGGGGTTGCAGACGCAGAATCTGATTCGACCCATCGCTGTTTGATCGCAGCATTGTCGATAGCCCGTGCCTGGCGCTGTTCTTCCCGCTCGTGCAACCAGATTTTTTGCAAAGCTGCCGCCCTTTGCGCCAACTCTTTATGTTCCAAATTTGTCATGATTTCCTGTCTTTCTTGTCACCTGTCCTGAAACCCGCCGGGTGCTTATTTATTGTGAGCAGGCTGCCCGCGCGCGCGTCAGCAAGTCAGGCTGTCATGGCCGAGTAAAAAGTGTGTCCCGTTATCGAGGCAAAATACGAACACACATCTGCTGTAAACATCTGAGTTGGCGCGTTTTTCTAATTGATGATGAAAAAGTGTGGATGAATTGAATAGAAGAGTGAATCACCAGCCGATGTGCGTGCATTACTTCCTGGTAATACACTGCCACACCGCCTGTTAAACCGTATTCTTGATTGAGAATTGTTTGTTTCTGTTCACGATTTCTCGCGGCAGCAATCAATGGCCGATGAAACTCCCAGACAGCCACTGACCTGCCATTGGCTGTGGACGTCTAGCAAATGCTGAACGTTTCTGGCCCCCGGGAAAACTGCTTGTGCAACAACTCATAGATCAACTCAATAACGTGGTGAACTTTCAATCCTGATATTACGGCTCAAAACAGAGAATAGAGGTTTGCGAAATGGCTGTCAGTGCGATGTCGCACATATAACTCCTCTTTCTTTGATGGCCAATGCCCCTAATTGCGTACTTTCGGGACTTATATGTGTGACATCGCACATATAAGCTAGAATGAGTGCGTTATATTGCCGCGAAGACTCCCATACCGGAGCCTTCTGAAAGAGTCAGGCGACCCAAACTTATGCAACCGTATTTTCACCATAACGACAATCGCTCTTCCTATTGTAAAAATTAAGGAGCCTGATCATGCCTATTTCTCACCCAGTCATAAGCCCAATGGAAAACCGCCTGCTGGCTGTTTTGCCCAAGGTCGAATTTAAGCGATTGCAACCCCACCTGGAGTTGGTGTCGCTGTCGCTAGGCCAGGTCATTTATGAATCAGGCGCACAAATGACACATGTTTATTTCCCTACGGATTGCATCATCTCTTTACTTTATTTGATGGAAAATGGCGCGACAGCCGAAATCGGCGTCACCGGCTACGAAGGAGTAATTGGAATCGCCCTGTTTATGGGTGGCGACACGACACCGAACCGGGCCGTGGTGCAAAGCGCAGGCAGTGCATACAAAATGAAAGCCAAGGTGATGCAAGATGAATTTAACAAAGGAGGGCAGTTTCAACAGAGTTTGCTGCGGTACACACAGGCCTTGATCACCCAAATCTCACAAACCGCCGTTTGCAACCGCCTGCATTCCGTTGAGCAGCAACTCTGCCGCTGGTTGTTGCTTAGTTACGACCGGCTGCACTCAGACAAATTGGTAATGACGCACAATCTGATCGCCAATATGCTGGGCGTGCGCCGTGAAGGCATCACTTTGGCGGCCAAACACTTGCAAGCGCATGGGGTAATTTCTTATGTTCGCGGCACCATCACGCTGCTGGACCGGCCCAAACTGGAAGCCACAGTGTGTGAATGTTACCGGGTCGTCAAAAGCGAGTACGACCGTCTGCTCAGTTAACAACAGCCTTTCCTGCCTGCCAGCGCGTATGTTTACCCCATAGACCTGCTGCCCACCGTCTGCTACATTCGTTTTGCTTTATTCCCGTTAGTTCACCATTCGACATCTGGATCTGGCTGAAGACCTACTCCTTATGCCGTCTGTTGGGTTACCCAAACAGAACAGCAGTCAAACAAGGAGGCCTCTTTTGCCTAGAACCGTTCCCATTCGCGAACCCGTACACAACCAGATACTCGCTGGTTTGCCAACCAAAGAATACCGACGCCTGCTTCCTGACCTGGAAGAGGTTCCCTTATCTTTCGGCAAAATTCTCTACGAACCCGGCGACATTATCCGGCACGTTCATTTTCCGAATCAGGGCATTGTTTCATTGCTGACAATGGTGGAAAACCGTTCGACGCTGGAAGTAGGCATCGTCGGCAGCGAAGGCATGGTTGGCGTACAGGTATTTCTGGGAGCCACCACTTCGTTCAACCGCGCGCTGGTGCAAGGCACGGGCACCGCCATGCAAATGAAAGTTGAAGCGTTGCGCAAACACGCCAAACAGGGTGGAGCGTTGTCCGATTTGCTGCTGCGTTACACGCACTCGCTAATAAGCCAAATCTCGCAAACGGCTGCGTGCAACCGGTTTCATAAAGTTGACGCACGGCTGGCTCGCTGGCTGATGATGACCCACGACCGTCTTGGTTCAGACCAGTTTCTGCTGACACAAAAGTTCATTTCCGACATGCTGGGCGTGCGCCGCGAAGGTGTGACCGCCGCTGCCCGCACGTTGCAAAAGAAAAACCTGATCCGTTACGTCCGTGGATTGATCACCGTCATTGACCGTCCTGGTTTGGCGGCAGCGGCTTGCGAATGCTACGAAATCGTCAAAAAGGCCGTGATCTAGTCCACGACAAACCGATTTGATCGAACCGTTTGCCAGGGTCAATCTTCCATTTCGACTTCGGTCAAATCGTGGCTTTGTTTCGGCGTTTTGCTCAGAATCAGCCAGGCCGTCGGCACAATCACCAATACCATTCCCAGCAGCGAAATCCAGTTCAGTTCGTGGTTCCAGAACAGCACGTCGAACACCAGGCCAAACAGGATTTGCGACAAAGCGACAACGGAAATTTGCGTCGCCTGCCCTTTGGCAAACGCCATCGTCATGCCGATTTGACCCGCGACGCCCCCTAACCCCACCAATACCAACAACGTCAGCGTGTATTTGTCAGACAGTTGCCCGGAATAATCTTTGCGGTTGGTCGCCAGTAAAAACGCCGTGGTGGCAATGCTGGCGACAGCGGAAAAGTGAACGACGATGGCGCGCGGATCAATGTGCTGCAACCGGTTCAGGCCCAGCATCGCGATGGACGTGCAAAAGGCTCCGCACAGCGCCATCAGACAGGCGAATTTTCCGTCTTGAAAATGCGGTTGTTGAATCAGCGCAATGCCGATGACACTGATCAACACTGCCAGGCTGATTCCCGCCGTAGGCTTTTGTTTGAACACCAGCCACAGCAACAGCGTCACCCAGATCGGAGCCGTGTTCATCAACGTCAGCGTATCCGACACCGGCAAATGCGCCAGCGCATAAAAGTTGCAGATCATTCCCGTGCTGCCCGCCAGCGACCGCACCCACAAGGTTCGCGAACCAAACACCACCAGTTTGACGCGAAAAGCCTTGGCGAGAATGAAAGCAAAGGCGAACGCCACGGAAGCACGAGCGACCACCACCAATTGCCAATCGCAACGTTCCCCCGCCAGATGGCTGACCGCAGCCATCACCGCAAACGCCAGCGAAGCCCAGAGCATGTGGAAATAGGCAGTTTTATCTTGAGAACGGAAGTTGTTGGGTGGAGGCATTTGCGGACTATTTGATTCAGGGGGAATTGATTTTGCTGATGGCTTCTCTGACCGCCAGCCTGACAACCGTCGCGTCGTCTTTCTGCAATTCGATCAAGGCAGGCAACGCTGATTTCGCCTCAGCGCCCATCTTGCCCAACGCATCAGCGGCATTGGATCGGACAAGCGGCTCCTTGTCTTTCAACAACTCAGTCAATTGCGGGATTGCGGTTTTGGCTGCGAGTCCAAACTTCCCCAGCGATTTTGCGGCGCTGACGCGGACAAACCGGTCTTGATCTTTTGTTGCTTCAATCAGCGCGGGCGTAGCCGATGCTGCGGCTGGCCCCATCGCTCCCAACGCGTCAGCCGCATAACTGCGCAAATGTTCGTGCTGGTCTTTCAGCAATCCCAACCACACCGGAACTCCTTCCTTTGCGTCCATGCCGATTGCCTTCAGCGCGTATGCGGAATAGGTGCGAACGACAAACTCCCGATCCCGCAGCGTTTCAATCAACGCCGGAATCGCGGCTTTGGCTTCCGGCCCGATTCTGCTCAGCGCTTCCGCCGTATACCTGCGGACATACACGTTTTTGTCTTTCAACAAACCAATCAATGCCGGAACCGCTGTTTTTGCCTCTGCGCCTGCTTTTCCAATCGCGTCGGCAGCGTCTTTTCGCACGTTGTCATTCGGGTCGTTCAGCAGACTGATCAACGCTGGCAAAGAATTTTTCGCTTCGCCGATTCGCCCCAGCGCAAACGCCGCATTGCCGCGCGGCCACGGCTGCGGGTCTTTCAGTAATTCGCCGAGCGCCGAAGCAGCGGACTTCGCTTCAACGCCGATTTGCGCCAACGCGAAGGCGGCATTGCCTCTGACTGAAGCAAGACGATCTTTCAAAGCTTCGGTCAACGCCGGAATCGCCGATCTGGCTTCGGCGCCCATCCGCCCCAATGCCTCCGACGCATTCACGCGCAATTCATCATCCGGCTCTTTCAATAAGACAACCAGCGCCGGAACCGCAGCCTTCGCTTCAACGCCAAGCTTCTTCACTTCTTGAAGCGCAGCCAACCGAACTTGCTTGTCCTTGTCCTGCAACTGCTGGACAAGCGCCTGGATTTGCCCTTCGTTTTTCCCCTGCGCAAACACAGGCAAGAAGGCGCAGCTCAAAAGAAGAAATGCCACACACAGAGAAAATAAGACGTCCCGTGAACAAAGCCCGATCCGAATCTTCATTGCTCTTCCATAATTGGTTCGCGGCTCAATCAAAGCGCGCGGTCGTAATCACATTGGAGGAATTGCCATTCGAAGTGTAGATGACGACAACCGCTTTGACCACCGCACTGCCAACCCCGCAATTGCGCTCTGACAAAAACGTTGATACCCAAGCGTATGTAACGCGAAAACACTTTCACACCAAAGCCCCAAGCTGTTGGAGGCGCTGGCGCAATGACAAAATGAGATATTGCTCTTTTACTCGGATTCTCCTATTTACCTTGTTTACCTTGCTTGTCATGTTTACCTTGCTTGTCTTGTTTGCGTTGTTCGCCTTGTTTGCCCCTTTGGCTTCTTTTGCCCCAACGGGGCTGCATCCTTCAGCCCAGAGTTGCGGCATCGCAGCAACTCTGGGCTTGCCGCCACCCATCCCATCAACCCCAACGGGGTTGTGTATTCGAGGATGGAGATAGCCCGTCTTGGTGGACACATTCGTTTCGCGCCATTCCCAGAGTTCGAGTTGACCGTTACTCTGGATCGTCATCGCCAAAGCCAGCAACCCAATGGAGTTGCGTCAATAGGAGGAACTGATGCCCCAATCATTATCATGCGTTTATCTTCATCTGGTCTTCTCGACCAAGCACCGTCAGCCATTTCTGCGCGATCCAAACCTCCGCCAGGAAATGCACGCGTATTTGGGCGGCATTTCGAAAACGTTGGAATGCCCGCCGCTGATCGTGGGCGGCGTCGAAGACCACATTCACCTGCTTGGCCGAATGTCGCGCACCATCACGCAAGCCGATTGGGTGAAGGAACTCAAACGCGTTTCCAGCCTCTGGATCAAACAACGCGATCCCGATTCTTCTGACTTTGCCTGGCAAGGCGGATATGGCGCGTTTTCGGTCAGCCCTTCTGCCTTGGACCAAACCAGCAATTACATCGCCAATCAGGAACAGCATCATCAAAAACAAACGTTTCAAGACGAATACAGAACGCTCCTCAGCAAACACGGCGTTGAATGGGACGAACGGTACGTTTGGGAATGAAACCACATCCAGGAACGATACAAAGTCCGCGTATGACGCCACATCCGAGAATAACGCCACGTCCGCGTATGCCGCCCGTCTGGCGGTAACGCCCGTTTGGGGACTGACGCCCATCCTAGAATGCCGCAACACCTTGCCTCCGCCCTGCCCCAACGGGGCAATGTCCTTCAGCCCAGGGTTGCGGCGGAGCCGTTACCCTGGGTCTACGGCGTTATCAATTATCCGATCAACCCCAACGGGGTTGTATATGCCTGCACGCGGCGTCCGGTGAAGGACACAACCCCGTTGGGGTTGATCGGATTGCACGGACGTTTTCCCAGCGTAGCGACCAAGCCGCAACGCTGGGCTGGCAGATGGAATCCCGTTGGGATTCCGGAAGGCCCGCCCACCAAAGCCAACCCCATCGGCGTCGCCTTCTATCAGTTACAATCGAAACTGCCCGGCGAATTCAAAGGCAAACTGCCAAGGGCCAAACAACTCGCCAGCATCGCGCGGGCTGAGATGGATGAGGGAGAGCCATGAACTCCTATTGCGAATACGACATTGAGGAGCGGCAACTTACTGTCTGGCGGAAAGTTGGGGGCAGCTAGTCCAACTCTTTCACTGTTGGCTTATGGAGAATTGCGCGCTACGCTTTAGCCTATTTCTTCATCCCATTGGTTCTGCCGCTTGCGTCGGTAAGTGCTCACTTACTTATCGGCTCGGATTCCGACTTGTGGCAAGCGTATTCTACCCACAATTAAGGCGGTAGCTCCTGACTTGGCGAATTGACTACGTCAATCTCTGGAACAAAGGGATCTAAAGTCTACTTTTACAGTCGGCGTTGGTAACGGGGTACGTAGACGGAACACTTTCCAGCTTGTTGATGGCGGCGCTGCAAATTGACGGCGCGACGAATATTTTAAGACATGCCGTATGCGAAATTGCACGGCCTTTTATTGCAAGACCGGCAAGTGCTAAAATTCAAATAGCCTCTTCTACAATAATCTTGCACCACCTTGGTACGGGTTATCAGAAAGAAGGTCTTTGCCGTAAATATCGCTACCTGGTATTTAGTAAAGTGATTGCGAATATATTACAGG
>CAYLJQ010000314.1:0-8046 GCA_964383955.1 uncultured Heliomicrobium sp.
GAAACGTCCCATGAAACGTTCGACTTTGACCTGTTTATTTTCCAGCGCCTTGTAGTCTTCAAAGAACCGGCGAACGGATTTCAGGCGGTATTCCGGCAATTCGGAAATGTCTTTGTAATCGCGGTATTCAGGATCGTCGGCGTGAACAGCAATGATTTTGTCGTCTTCTTCGTTCTGGTCAACCATCTGCATTACGCCAATGGTTTTGGCTCGCATAATGCTCAGTGGAAAAACCGGAACTTGCCCCAAAACCAGCACATCCAGCGGATCGTTGTCGTCGCAATAGGTTCGCGGCAGAAAGCCGTAGTTGGCTGGGTAATGCACGGAACTGAATAACACGCGGTCAACTTTCAACAAGCCTGTGGCTTTATCCAACTCGTATTTGACCTTTGATCCAATTGGGATTTCGATAATGCAGCGGAACACTTCCGGGGCTTCATCACCCAAATCAACATCGTGCCAGGGATTCATCGTAAATTACTTTCCTTTGTTCAAACCGCGCATTTGCTTTGGAGAGATCAACCAGCGCAACAATCCGGGGCCGCGCGGCGGCAGACTGGAAACTTCAACCAAACACAGCGAGCCTTTTTTGAACTCAATGTTGAGGTTGCGATTGCCCGCCATCAGATAAGAAGCGAGTTCCGAAAGATCGGGCATGTGGCCGACCAGCAACGCGCGGTCGAACTGGTACGCGCCAAGTTCTAAAAAGATTTCCGCGTGGCCGCCTTCGCCTGTCGCAAACGCTTTGCCGGGAGCAAGCGATTCAATGATCTTGACGCGATGCTGTAATTCCAAAACTTCGGCAACGGCTTCGGCAGTTTGCCGGCACCTGAGCAGCGGGCTGGTCAAAATCACATTGAATTTCAACCCTAGCTCTTTGAGCCCAGCGGCAGCTTGTTTCATTTTCGCTCGGCCTTCAGGCGTCAAAGGGCGGTCAGCGTCATTGATAATTCCGCCGACACCCAAATCTGCTGCGATTGCGTGCCGCATCAAATAAAGTTCGATCAAGAGAATTTCCTCCACGGAAATGAAATGTCCGGGGAGGAGCGATTCCCCGGACAACAACATGAACGCTTTAGAACGCTGCGGCTCCGGCTTCCGCAACGGCGTGATCCTGCTCGCCTGAGCCTCCGCTGACGCCAATTGCGCCAACCACTTCGCCATTCCGCTTCAATGGAATTCCACCGGCGAAGATCATAATCCGGCCATTGTTCGAAGCATGAATTCCGAAAAACTGCCCGCCAGACTGACTGTGTTCCGCCAGGTCTTTTGTGGCAATGTCGAAGGCGCGCGAGGTGTAAGCCTTTTTGATGGAAATATCCACGCTGCCCAGCCAGGCTTTATCCATGCGAACGTGCGCAACCAAATTCCCGCCGCCGTCTGCAACCGCGATATTCATTGGTTGACCGATTTCCGCAGCTTTCTTTTCCGCCGCGGCAATAACCCGGCGTGCATCTTCTAACGTAACCATGACAATGACTCCTTAGTTGATGGTGAATGCGTCCAACTGAAGCCGAGCGCTTCGTTAGAACGAACGAGATGGTATGTCATTCGATTCAAATCCCAAAGTCGCTTACATTCCGAATCCTAAATGCGGTCCCGGATTGTTCAATGCAGTGCGCAGCGCTAGCTCCAACGCAGGGCGAATTTCCTCCGGCGCTATTACCGCATCCACGAAGCCGCGCGCACCGGCAAATTTCGCATCAAGCTGCCGTTCGTATTCGCCGCGAACGCGATCCATTTCGGCTTTCAGCTTTTCATCCGGTTCCTGGCCCGCGGCTTTCAGTTTTTCAAGTTGCGAGGCGAACAAAGCCATGACAGCAGATTCGCCTTCCATCACGCCCATTCTTCCGTTCGGAAGTGTAAAGATGAAATCCGGATCGAAGCCTTGTCCGGCCATCGCGTAATATCCGGCTCCGCTGGCGTGGTTGATGGTCAGAACGATTTTCGGCACAGTCGCCGTCGCCATTGCTTCGACAAACCGAGCACCTGCGCGAATGATGCCGGACTGTTCGGCTTCGACGCCGACCATAAAGCCCGACACATCCTGAATAAACACCAGCGGCGTTCCGTGCCGGTTGCAGGTCTCTATGAAGTAAGCCGTCTTTTCTGCGCTTTCAGAGTAAATGATTCCGCCAAATCGTGGCGGTTTCCCAGGCGAAGGAGGAGGCAGCAAGCCTCTGTTGTTGGCGATGATGCCAACCAGAATTCCGCAGATGCGCGCGTGCCCGACAATCATTTCTTTGGCAAAGTCCGCCTGGAACTCATCAAAACTGTCGTGATCAAAAATGCAGTTCAGCATTTCCCGCGCATCGTACGTTGCTCTGTGATCCGCCGGAAGGATGTCGTACAAATCGGCTGCCGGTCGTCCTGGAGATTGCAGTTCAGTGATATTGGCTTTGGGAGTTGGCGTCGGAAGCTCTGCGATCAGATCGCGGATCTTCCGCAAACATTCCTCGTCGTTTTTCGAACGGTAATGTGCGACGCCGGAAATGGAGTTGTGCATTTTCGCGCCGCCCAACGTCTCACCATCCACTTTCTGGCCAATGGCTCCTTTGACCAGATTGGGCGCGCCAAGCCCCATAAACGATGTTCCTTCCACCATCAAAATCACGTCGGACAGGGCGGGCAAGTAGGCTCCGCCAGCAACGCATTGACCCATAACTGCTGCAATCTGCGGGACTTTCAGGTAACGCCGCATGATGGAGTTATAAAAGAAAATCCGCGCCGCGCCGTATTGCCCAGGAAAGACGCCGTCCTGATACGGCAGGTTCACTCCGGCGGAATCTACCAGGTAAACAATCGGCACGCGGCAACGCATGGCGATTTCCTGCGCGCGCAGCATTTTCTTGATGGTTTCCGGCCACCACGAACCGGCTTTGACCGTCGCGTCGTTGGCGACAACAACGACTTCTCGCCCTGACACAATGCCAACACCTGTAACGACTCCGGCTGCCGGAGCCTGGCCGGAGTATTGATCGTGCGCAATCAATAAGCCGACTTCCTGAAAATACGTATTGGGATCCAGCAGCAACGAGATTCGTTCGCGGGCGGTCAGTTTTCCCTGGCTATGCTGGCGTTCGATCTTGTCCGCGCCGCCACCTTGCCGCAGCGATTCTTCCAGCGCGCGGAGTTCGCTGATCAGCGATTCAAGATGTTTGCGATTGGGATTGGATGCGGGTTGCTTCGCAGCGTCTCGTTTCATACGGCGATAGCTTCGCCAGCAGGGAAGGATAAGTCAACCAGCAAAATTGATTCGTTGAGACAGTTGCGAGATTTGTTTGGACTGAGAGGTTGCGGATGGGCTTGGGCAGCGGAACAGGGGGAAAACCTGCTCCGCTGGCGACAGAGCGGTTAGTCTAGTGCCGAATATCCGCTGGTATCGAAGACAATGAAGCTGAAGTTTCGTCCGCCGGATGTGGCTCGCGTGATTCCTTCAGGTTTGAGTTTCGGGTCAAACGCGTCTACTTCACGAAGCGCCGGTTGGCTTTCCTTTCCGCTCCATTCCCATAGTTTGAAATTCGTGTTTTCGTTGTTCATCACCGCGCCGGTGAGAATTCGGAATGCCTGTGCGCGGTCGTCATATTCGATGCTTCTGACGCCAGCGCCACCCAATGGCAAGCGAATCGCTTTTTTACCGACGACTTCCAAATTCTCGGCGGAAAATGCACCGCGCGATTCACGAAGTTTCACCGGCACCACAAGCGCATGACCGTCAATTACGGGTGAACGCAAGCCGAACAACCAGCGATTTTCTCGCGCATCCCAGGCAAGCCCTTCAATATTGATGCCGCCATCTTTATAGGCCCGGTCAGCCATCCCCTGAAGTTCCGCCACATTTTCCGCTAAAAACTTCTTCAGACCGCTAATGGACTCAACTCCCTGGATTTGCTGGCGGTGGGCGTCGAACTTAAACCGCAGCATTCCTTCACGGTCGCTGCCTTTGGATTTGGACTGTGATCCGACAACGTAAAAATGAGACCCATCCGAGGTGATCCCTTCCATATCTATTAGGCTGACGCCCAGCCGCACGGGTTTTACTGCGCCAGCCTGATTGCCGTTTTCGTCAACCTGCATCCAAAAAACTTCCCCGGGCCGGCCGTCATCAACGAAAAGCACGCTGTCAGTTCCGGGAACATACGCGACGCCAGAAGCTTCAAACTTGCCGCCCGTGAAAGTTTTCATGCGCGTGTTTGCTGCCAGATGGTTCAACGCCAGCGTCACATACCCAAAGAGAAGCAGCATTCCAACAATCGGCGTAATCATTTTTAGTTTGTAGCTCATAATTCCCCCTTACGCTGGAAGGCTACCAGAACCCAGGTAAACGGGTGGTAAACAGGTGGGAGTTTCCTTGTTCGGCTAAGAAGAAACAGGAAGTCTGGCCACAAACATGGTTCCAGCGGAGTCGGAGTGCGCCAATTCCAGGCTGCCGCCATGAGCCTGCGCGATCCAGGTTGCGATAGAAAGTCCCAGCCCGGCCCCGCCGTCATTCAGGTCAGCCGAGCGCGAGCGAGACTGATCCGCTCGATAGAACCGCTCGAAAACACGGGCTTGCGCGTCTTTGGGAATGCCGTCACCAGTATCGGAAATGGAAATCACGAAATGCTCTGCTTCCCGGGCAAGGCGCAAGCGCACAACGCCCTTTGGCGGAGTGAATTTGATGGCGTTATCCACCAGATTCAAAACCATTCGCCGCAGCAAATCCGCGTCGCCCTGATAACTGGCCTCAGACAGATTGCTGACTTCCATGGTGATGTTTTTCTCTGCGGCCAGCAGGCTGCCCGCGCGCGCGACCTCTTCCAAAAGGTCATTCAATCGAAGGCTTGTTTTGTGCAACGGATAGCGTGATGCGTCAGCGCGAGCGAGCGTGAATAAATCCTGGACTATTTTGGCAAGGCGCTGGGTTTGTTCGTCCATTACCTCAATTGCTTCGCGGTATTCTTCTTCTGTCCGGTGGGGCTTTTTCAGCGTCACGCCCGCTGTCGTATGCATGACGGATAGCGGCGTGCGCAATTCGTGGGAAGCGTCCGCCATAAATTGCCGTTGTTGCGCAAAGGCCGCGTGGAGCCGCCCAAGCAGTTCGTTGAAGGTGACGGCAAGTTGCCCAAGTTCGTCGCGTGGATTGGCCACCGGCAATTGCTGGCCCAGATTTTCTGCTCCAATGCGCCGCGCGCTTTCCGCCATTGCAACAACAGGCTTCAGGCTTTTGCGCGCCAGAATCCAGCCGCCAATGCCTGCCAGCAGCAATGCTGCCGGCCCGGCAAAGTAAAGTGGCTGTCGTAAAGCTTCCAGTTCGCTTTCGACTATGTCGAGTGATTGGCTGGCCAAAATCACATAACGGCGTGTTTCGGGCTGAATTTCTACCTTCCGCACCGCAACGCGGTGGCGATCAAAGGCGTCGTCTTCTTCCGAGATTGAGTAAAAGGTGGCTTGCTGTTCAGGAATCGAATGTAAGTTGGGCAGCGTTTCCGGGAAATCATCTTCTGGATGATTGTCAGCCAGCAATTTCCCGGCTTCATCAAAAATCAACACCACCTGGGGCGGATTGGATAATTCTGCGGCAGTGCTTTGGGCAGCGCTTTGATAAGACTGACCTTCTTCCGCGTCATTGCGCAAGGATTTTGCCGAGACTTCGATCAATGAGCGCAGGCCGTCATCCAGCCGCTGGTAAAGCGCGCGCGACGCCAATGCATAAAGGATGACACTAAAGGCAATCATAACCAGCGCCAATGCGCTGACGTACCACAATGTCAATCGCCACCTGACGGTATTAATCATCGGCGACGGCTCCCTTTGTCGAAAGCAGATACCCTTCACCTCGGCGCGTGTGGATCAGTTTCAGGGAATGACCTTCGTCTACTTTCCGGCGCAAACGCTGAATAAAAACTTCGATGGCTTTGGAAAAAGGATCAAAGTTATCGTCCCAGACATGGGCTGCAATGTCTGCCCGGCTGACCACTACATCCTTGTGTCGAACCAGGTATTCCAGCAACGCATATTCCTTGGCGGTTAAATCTATTTCGCTGTCACCGCGTGATACGCGCCGCGCACGTGTGTTTAGAGATAAATCCGCAATCGTCACCATTTCCGGGTGAAGCACAGTTCCACGCCGCAACAGCGCCCGCACGCGCGCCAGTAGTTCTTCGAAATCAAAAGGCTTGACCAGGTAATCGTCCGCACCTGCATTCAATCCGCCAATTCTGTCTTCCACAGCATCGCGCGCCGTGAGCATCAAAATGGGCACAGCAGAACCAGAGGCACGCAACTCCCGGCAAACTTCGAAACCATCTTTGCGCGGCAACATAACATCCAGGATGACCAGGTCGTACTCATTCATGTACGCCTGCATCAACGCCTGTTCGCCGTCTGCGGCGACATCCACTGCATATGTATCTTCACGCAGCCCTTTGGCTAGCATTTTGGCTGCGGTCGGTTCATCTTCCACCAACAAGATGCGCACCCTTTCTCCTCTCTTTTCTCCGTGAAAATTTCACCCATGAATAGAGAAGGCCAGCAGAACGAGCTGCTGGCCTTCTCTATTTCTAAATGTCGCTAAAGCAAAGATTTACTCCCGTTGATGGGCAGTGGTCACTGCTTTGGCGGTCGTTGCCTGGGCAGTTTTAGCTTGCGCCTGCAAATTCTTGCTGTAATCAAAAATGTAATCTTTGTAGCAGCCGTGGCCCATTCGAGTATAGAAGTCAAAATCCTTCATTTCCTTGTACGCCTGCTCAATATCCCACTTATCTATTTCCATTCGATAAACAGCGATCATGACTCCAGTGCGATGCCTTCCGCCCGCGCAATGAACGTAATAAGGTCCATTGGCTTCGTCGTTGACAATCGAAAGAAAACGCTGCGCGACATCCGCCTGTGGATAGCCTTTCGGTTCCAAAGGCAAATTGACATAACGCAAGCCAGCTTGTTCCGCAGCCGCTTTGGCGCCAGTTTCGCTATCCAAACGCAAGTCCACAATTGTCTTGATGCCAAGGGCGACTAATTGGCGATATTCATCGCCTTCAGGCTGTCCGCCCCTGTAAATGTGGTCGTTGATTTTGCCGAAGTTCTTGATGGTAACTGTGCTGCGACTTTTCCCTGATTCATTCTTGTCCGCAGCTTTGTCAGCCGCACAAACCAAAATTGGCGTTAGCAGGAAAAAGGCCAAAAACGACCGCTGGATCCGTTGAGAAAATATATGTCTTTTCATGTTCATCCCTCTTACTACAAATTGATGAAAGGCTCGCTTGGGATGCAAACCGCACAAAGCTATTCTTTTTTTCCGTCAGCTACATTTACTGTCCCGACTAACGAATGAGCCGGGAAAAGAATCAAACAAGCGTCTTCAGGTTCGACGTTATTTGGAGGAGTTCTTTCAGAATTATCTCGGGGAATGAGAACACTTTACACTAAAAAGGTAAACGGAAGATAAATCGCCGAAAAATTTTTCTGGCATTAAAAGTTGCTGCAATTTATCAATATTACTGGGGTAATTTTCCCCATAATGTGGCTGTCAGTTCAGGTTTTTCGTGCAGCTTTCCGGCTGGCAAGCCCTCAATGACCAAAACCGAATGTTCGCGAAGTTCCAGGTAAATTTCTCCATCCGGTGTTTGCCCGTAAGGTGTTTGAAAGCTGCGCTGGGTTTCCAGTTTGGTGGGATTTATTTTGGCTTGGGGATATCGCTTACGCGTGCGTTCGCTGTATGCGCGGAAAAATTCTTCGGCGTCTTTTGCCGTATCCCATTTGCTCAAATGCGCGAGCAGCAATTGGCCGGTTTTCGAATTTTCATACAGCGTGGATTGATCGCCGCCCCAGCCGGCTGAAGCTGTGCGCGCATCTTTCTTGCCGATGAATTCGCTCAGGATGATGAAGTAGCCGAATTCGCCGTTTACTTCTGCATCAAGCCGCCGCCATTCAGTGCCGAGCTGTTTGGAAATATCGGCGAGTTCCACTTTAACCGGCATCTCCTTCGCGGCGTATTTTTCAAAATGGAGAATCTGTTCCGTGGATTGCGGCAAATCCGTAAAAGCCTGAGACACTCCGTCCCAGCCA
>CAYLJQ010000315.1:0-8042 GCA_964383955.1 uncultured Heliomicrobium sp.
CGCCCAACGCCACCTTGGCTTTTGATATAAGTCCGAACTCTCCCATTGGTTTTATTGCCTTGGTGGGCGATGAGTTTGAAGCGATGGAAAGTGAAGCTCAAAAGCTGGCGGCGCGTCCTGTCGCGGAATTTTTGGACAAAGCCGAAAAAGAAAGTGCGGCAATTGGGGCAATGACAGGTGGCGCTTTGGGCGACAGTTTTGAAACCATCCTGCGCGCCACGATGTGGAACCGCTTTTACTCACCGACACATCGCGATGAATACATCACCATGAATCGCCTCTCTGGAAAAGGGCTTCGTGGCGATGTGCTGGGGCTGGATTCGATGATGCTGTCCATGCTGACCGCTTTGACAGATGGTGAAAGCTCGACTGCCAGTTTGCGAATCCTGCTAGCGGGGCAAACTCCTGATGGGCGAGTTCCGCTCAGAAAATATATGCAACCCGAACCGGCGGGAGAATCTCCTGTTCTGGCCGGGCGTTCCATGCCGCCGCTGGGCGCTCTGGCAGTTTTCAAAGTGTATTTGACGACACAGGACTTGGCTTTTCTTGCTTGGGCCTATCCGCGATTGCAGCAATGGAATGGCTGGTGGTACGCGAACCGAGGCGACGGCAAACGATGGCGTGACGGAAACATGGATGGGTTGCTGGAAAACGGCGCTGATGCCGAGCTTGAATTCGGAGCGCTGGGCGCTCGGCAGTTTTCCAATACCGACAAACTGCAAATGGCGCTGGCAGAAGCAGGGCTGCCCGCAAACAGCGAAGCGAAGTTCAACGACGAAGTTCATACGCTGACCATGTCGCCCATTGCGCTGAACTCGCTTTATGCGTTGGACACTGAGCTGATGGTTTTGATTTCGAAGGAAATCGGCATGCAGACAGAAGCCGACCGCTGGCAGGAACGGTACGACGAAATCAAACGTTTGATGAATGAACACATGTGGAGCGAAGACGATCGTCTTTACCTGGACCGGCATTGGAACGGAAAATTTTCCAGTCGCAAAGCGTCGGACCTTTTGCTGCCGTTGATTGCCGGAATTCCCGACCAGCCGCGCGCCAAACTGATGCTGGACGCGTTGCGCGAATCGAAAGAGTTAAGCCCCACTGGCGATTCCGACCAGGCGGCCATGAACTATCTGCTTTATCTGGGAATGAAACGTTACGGATTTGAAGTGCAAGCGGCGGAACTGGCGAAGCAAAGCTTGAAAGCAGCAGACGCGGCAAAACCGCCAGCTTCCTTGAACCCTTTGCGCCCGGTATTTGCGCCTTTAGTTTACCTGCCTGCAATCGAGGAACTTATGTCTGCCGATCCGTGGTTTGGTTTGACGTTTGGAAACCTGAGCGCCACGGAAGAAGCCCGCATAGAGCGAGTGCAGATCGCCGGGTCGAGTTTTGATGTCAGCATCAGCCCCAAAGCAACCGTGATTCGCCGCAACGGCAAGGTTGAAATTGAGTTTGAAGGGCCGGTCAAGCTGCGCGGTTACAGAAGCAACGACCGCGCGCTGGCTTGTCTGGTGGAAACAAAAGCAGAAGTTCGCGCAAAGGTTCATGGAGAGGAAGGCAAAAAAATCACGGCTTCCGTGGATGAAAAAGTTCTGGGCAGCACTTCGATTGGCGCAACCGCCAGCTTCAAAATCAAAGAAGGCAGCCACAAATTACTGGTTGTGAAATGAAGTGGAAGTTCCGCAGTGCGGCAGAAAGACAGGCATCTTGTACATGGCCGAAGAGGCAAACGTTGGCCGGTGAAGGTTGCGGCCCCCGTTGAAGGCATTGGAAAAGTTTTCTTTCTCTGTGTTCAGCACGATCATGGCACCGAGAATCGCCGCGCCTTCACCAGCCACAAACTTCATCCAGCCGGTATGACCGCTGGGCACAATTTGTGGAAAGCGCGGCGTGGTGCGCGGAAACGTTCCGTTGATAAGCTGGCGAAACTGACAGCCGCCACTGGCAACAAAGCTCAAAGCCCGTTCCTGATCGTCAAACAGCCACCCGTTAAAATCTCCGATCACCTCTACCCGTTCGAACAAATCACCGCCGATCCGGTTCAGAATAATCAGCGTTGAATTATTGTCGGCAAAACTTGGCAGGTTGCTGGCAATCAGCGCACGTGGCGCTTGGTTGTATCTTTCGCCATCAAACATCAAATTCGCGGACAAACTGTTTTCGTCGCATTCGCACGGCACTTTGCTGACGGCGGCAAAGGCTTCTGCGCCAAGATTTGCCGCGTGTCCGCTGGCCAGCGCCACATATTCATCGCCAATCAAATAATTGAAATGGATCGGACAGCCCGTCAGTCCATCCACCGCCACGACAATCAGAAAGCCTGTTACGTCAGGGTCAACATCCGAAATCATAAAGCTGGTGGTTTGGCTTCCGGTCAGACAAAGATAATTGTCACTGACGGTGCAGGTGTCGCCGGAGACAAAAAACTGATGCAGCGTGACTTCTTTGTCTGCGGTGTTGGTGATGTTGATTCTGGTGTTTTCGCTGATGGAATCCGTGGCGGAAGACGTGTACAGATTGAAAAACAGAATTGAGCCTGCTTTCTGTGAACTGACAGGCGTTGATGGCGGCATCGCAGGTTCAAAGGGAGCCAAGGTATCGCAAATGGAGCTATACGAATCGCAAGTGCTGACCAAAGTTACAGCATCATTGAGATTGTCGTTGTTTAAATCGAAGTAAACGCTTTCTTCAACGCAAAATTCCAGAGCGGCTTTTTTGGTGGTTTCGACCTGAATGTAATAGCTGATTGTAATTTCTTCGCCGACAAGCGCATCGCCATCCCATTGAACCGTGCTTTCGCCGGAAAGCGCATTTGTTCGACATCGCCCTTTGCTGGCGGAACAGGAGCCGTCCAGAACAACGATTCCTGGTGTCAGTTTGGCCAGGAACTCGGCTCCGGTATTGTCTTGCTGCGCCGTGACCCCCGTATTTTTCAAAAGAGTTTCAACCGTATAGAGATTGCTGCATTGACCGGTGCTGGTGATCGTCAACAAAGTGTCCTGCTTTTCAAAGAAAGCCCCAGCGACCACGCGAATCCATTTCAGCGAAGTGTTGTTGCCGGGGATTGGATCGAAGTTGTCGGAATTCGCCACAGCCCGGTTAAGGTATTTGCCAGCAATATCAGGAGCTTGCGCCGTCACGGCAAACGTCGCTGTTTCCCCCGGCGGCAAAATTTCAATCGTCGCAAACGAAACGCTGTTACCCACGATTTGCCCTCCGCTGATTTGCGTGAAGCCGTCCGGCACGACATCGGTGACAACCACGTTTGTCGCTTCCGATGGCCCGGCATTCATTACGGTGATCAGAAAAGAAACGATTCCTCGTGGTTCAATCGCAGCGCCGGAAGTTTGCGTCATGACAACCAGATCGGCTTGAGGCGCGTTGATAGTTCCCTGGCAAGGATGAAGCGAAGTTGCGCTATTTCGTGGATTTGGCGGCGCGGCAATCAAGTCAGTGTTGTTGCTTTGCGTGTCGCGACAACCTTCGTCGCGTCTCAATGTCGCTGAAGCATTGCCTGCGGACGGAGCGGGTGCGCTGCCACGAAAGCACGTTGCCAAACTGCCATACGCCACAAAATCAACAATCGCGATTTCCGACTGGCTGGACGGGCAAAGACTATTGGGAGCGTTGACCAAATAAAGATTGTTTTTGACCAGCGCGATTTTGCCCGCTGAGGCATCAATTCCAATCGAACCGATGGCATCAGGCGCAGGCAAATTCCTTGAACCGGTTGCGCCTGCCGACAACTGAATCAGGTAATACTGTCCCGGAGCAATCGAACCAGACAGATCCACTTTCTGCCAGGCTCCACTGGTTGCCGTGGCGTATTGCAACGACCACCCAACCAGACTGGTAGTCACTGTTCCGCGATTGAACAGCTCAATAAAGTCATTCTTGAACGCGTTGGCGCTGCTGCCGGCTCCGCCGTAAATCTGGCTGATGACGATTTCGGAATTGATATTGGCCGCTTCAGGCTTTTCAAAAAAGCTGCACAATCCCCAAATCGAAGCAATCAAGACACACGCCATTATGCCGACACGCAACCAGGTTGCGCGGCAAAATCGAAAACGGGTCGTGAGGGGCGGCGTCTTCATCAAATTTGAGAAACAACTTGTGAGAGAGCGCTTTCATCACGCTCAGAAGTTTTAGTGCGGGTTTAGAATTTTTCTTATTTACTTGGCCACAGACAAGAACAATTTTTCCGGGTCACAATCAACCAAAGTCGAAACAATCCAGTCGGCTTTCGCCAAATCTTCGGCTTTATAACTATTCGTCACCGCCAAACACCACATCCCTGCCCGCTTTGCCGCTTCCACGCCTGCGACGGAATCTTCGATCACCAGACATTCGCTGGGCTGAACCTGAGAATTGCCAAGCACATTCAGGGCAGCAAGCGCTTTGTTGTACCCTTCCGGATCGGGCTTACAAACCGCCACATTTTCAGAAGCGACGATTTCTTTGAAGCAATCGCGAATTCCGCCGCGCCGCAGCACGACCTCAATTTCTCCGCCTAACGCGCCTGAAGCAATCGCCATCGGATATTTTGCTGCCAGCTTTTTGACCAATTCGACTGCGCCCGGAAACAGCAGAAATCGATCTTCGATGGCTTCGTAATAATAATCGGCTTTCCGTTTGATCAGTTCGGCGATGAAAGCCGCGTCGGCTGCCAGTTCTGCTCGCCCGGCGTCGGTCAGTGCGGCGGTAAAACATCCGCGGTCGTCGTAGCCCAGATATTTGGCATGATAATCCTCGTCGGTCAGGGTGATGCCTTCTTCACCCAGCACACGGCGAAACAGTTCCAGATGCAATGGCTCGTCGTCCACAATGACACCATTGAAGTCGAAAATTACTGCTTTGAGCATATTTTTAAGTTGAGTTCCTTTTGATAAATGAGGGTTGATCGTCCAGAATTGGCTCGCGTTCGGTGAGGCTACCAGCCAATCCGCAATTTCCATTCTGCAATCCGAGATCGAATTTATGCAACTGGCTCGCGTCAAAGGAACCATCGTTTCGACAATTAAAAATGCAACGCTTGCGGCGCGCAAGCTGATGATCATTCAACCTTTGGACGGGAACCTGAAAGCATCAGGAAAACCACTTGTGGCCGTGGACTCCGTGGGAGCAGGCACAGGCGAATTGGTGTTCTGGTGCCGCGGCAAAGAAGCCAGCTTCCCGTTTGAAGGCAGCGAAGTGCCGACAGATTGCACCATCATCGGCATTGTGGATTCCGAAGCGCACGTAAAGGCAATTGCGACGGGAGGCAAAGCGTGATCTTGGGCAGAGTGTTGGGAAACGTAGTGGCTACACAAAAAAACGCTCGTTATGGCGCAGCGCGAATCATGCTTGTTCAGCCCGTGAATCCCGATGGCACTTCCCGCGGCGCTTCGATTCTGGCGCTGGATTCGGTTGATGCCGGCGAAGGAGATTTGGTTATTGTCGTTCAAGAAGGCTGGTCGGCTTCGACCGCTTCAACGGGCGAACCCGGCGCAGCAATTGACAGCGCCATTGTTGGCGTTGTGGATGTCATCGAAAATCACACCGAAGAGAAAACACGTGGACGAAACTGATCTGAGAACCAAAATCCGTGAAGCCGTGCGTCAGGCGTTAAGCAATTCTGGCATCGCAGCTTTGCCTGAAGGATCGAAAGCCGCGCCGACGGAATATTTTGCGCCGTGGACTAGCGTTAGCTATGAAGCCCATCCCAGCCAGCAAAAACTCAACATCAGCGAAGCATCTAGCCAAATTGCTGCCCAACTCGGCAACCTGCTGGAATTCACCTCTGCCCAAAGCTGCACCATCGAAAAAGGAAAACCTTGCGACCAATGCGGAATGTGTCGCAGCCTGGGATTCTGATCAGCAGCGACCAGCTTTGTGCCATCCCCTGACTTGCTTTAAGCTTCCTGCATGGAATGGATTCAAAAAGAATTTTCGCTCAAGGCGCGTTCGCGCGGTTTTCATCTGGTTACGCGTGAGGTGCTGGAACACCTGCCTGAACTTGGCCAGATTGACGTCGGCATATTGCACCTTTTCATTCAACACACATCGGCTTCGCTGACGATCAACGAAAACGCGGACCCGGATGTGCGCGGTGATATGGAGCGCCATTTCAATCACGCCGTTCCGGAAAACGCGCCCTATTACGAGCACACGCTGGAAGGCGCTGATGATATGCCTGCCCATATCAAAGCTTCGATCCTGGGCGCTTCGCTTTCAATTCCTGTTCATCGCGGGCAGCTTCGTATGGGAATCTGGCAAGGAATTTACATCTGCGAACATCGCAATCACGGCGGATCACGGCGAATCGTGGCGACAATCTTTGGTAGCAAGCGTGCTTGAGTAATAGAGTTGGCTCTTCAAATTTAGAATTTCAATAATGGATTTGTTATGTTTCGTTTGAAAAAGCGTTCGTTCGTAATTAAGCCTCATGATTATCACCGAAAAAATTTTTCAATCATTTTTGAGATGCGAAACCAAGTCGCATCTTCTGTCTTCGGGTGCGATTGGCACCGAGAGGGAATTTGTTGAATGGCAAGATCGGCAAGCTGAAGATTACAAACAGAAATGCCTTGTCCAATTGCGCGCGAAATTCCAGGGAGATGAAATCCTGATTTGCCAGGGAATCCTGGAAGATCTCAAAAAGGCCAAGTGTTATTTGGCAATTGGAGGTGTGATTCAGGCTGAAGGGCTTCAGACAAATATCCACGCACTAGAACGACTGCCTCCTCCAGATCAAAAAACTCGCAACGCCTACTTCCCTATACGATTTGTTCCTAGAGAGAAAATAACGAGCCACGACAAACTGCTGCTGGCATTTGATGCGCTTGTGATATCCGCCGCGTCAGGCCGTCAACCGGCGTTTGGGAAAATCATCCACGGCAATGAACAGAAAACTGTCAAAGTCCAGTTGGCAGATTTAGTAAAAACTGCCAAAGCCATCGTTGGCAAAATTTCTGCGCAACGAGCAAACGCTTCCGCGCCGCCTCTGATTTTGAATAAACACTGCGCGGAGTGTGAATTCAAACCGCGCTGTCGCCAGATCGCCGTCGAGAAAGATGAACTCAGCCTTCTTTCCGGCCTGAACGAAAAGGAACGCAAGAAGCAGCACAGCAAAGGAATCTTTACCGTTACCCAACTCTCTTATACCTACCGCCCGCGCAGGAAGCCAAAGCGATTGGCCGCAAAACCGGATAACTATTCTCACGCGCTGCGAGCACTCGCCATCAGGGAGAGCAAGATTCACATCGCTGGCAGCCCAAAACTGAATATCACCGGAACCCCAGTCTATCTGGATGTCGAAGGCGTGCCGGATCGAGACTTTTACTATCTGATCGGGCTGCGTATCAAAACCGGCGATTCTTATGCTCAGCATTCATTCTGGGCCAATGATACGTCCGAAGAGAAAATAATATGGGCTGCCTTTCTCCACACTCTGGCGCAAATTGAAAATCCTCAGTTAGTACATTACGGAAGCTATGAAACTACCTTCTTGAAGCGGATGAAAGAACGTTACGGCAACCCTATTGAGGGCGCCGCTATTCTGGATCAGCTTATCAAAGATTCCGTAAACGTTCTGTCTGCTATCTACGCACAAATTTACTTTCCGACCTACTCAAATAGCCTCAAAGAGATCGCTCCTTATCTCGGTTTCCAGTGGTCAGAGAGCGATGCATCTGGGCTAAACTCGCTCCTATGGAGATCTGAATGGGAAATTACTAAAGATTGTAAACGGAAACAGAGCTTACTCACTTATAACGCCGAGGATTGCAATGCGTTAGAAAAAGTCGCTGAGGTAACTGTTTACCTATGTCAAATGCAGATTGGGGTAGCAAAAGCAGAAGACAATAACATCGTGAACACCGACTCGATGAAGCGCGATGACCCACTTCGCTTTGGAAACAAAGAGTTTTCAATGCCAGAGTTGAGATACATCAACCAAGCTGCTTATTGGGACTACCAGCGCGAAAAAGTTTATATAAGATCAAGTAAGCGGTTAAAGCGCGTTTCCAAATCCCAAAAAATTATCAAAGGCCACATCAAGACCC
>CAYLJQ010000316.1:0-8006 GCA_964383955.1 uncultured Heliomicrobium sp.
CCTGTACACCTCCGTACAACATTTCAGCGAATCCCCTGAAATCAGCGCCAATTTGCTTGTGGCTTATGAATTGCCATTGTCGGGCCGCAGGTAATTCTATGGACAGAGAAATTGATCCTACATTTCGTCGCCGTCAATTTGTGCGCCGTGCATTGGTCGCGGTTTTAACCGTCGCGTGTCTCAGCGCAGCGTTTATTTGGCTGCCGCGCTGGCTGAAACCGACACTGGCGCGCGCGCAGGTTCGGCTGGCGCGCGTGGAATCCGGCCCACTTGAAGCGGCGATTACGTCTTCGGGAACGGTGGTGCCGGAAATTGAACAAGTTCTTTCGTCGCCCGTTAACGCCCGTGTGTTGCGGATTTTGAAACGTCCTGGCGCGGTGTTGGCCAAAGGCGAACCCATTTTGGAACTGGACCTCAATGAATCGCGGCTCGCCATTGAAAAGTTCAACCAGCAAGTTGAACTGAAACAAAACCAGCAAGCCAAGCTCAAGCTTGACCTGGAAAATACGCTGATTGATCAGCGCAGCCGTTGGGAAATCAAGCAACTGGATTACAAAGCCGCGAAAGCTGCTACCGCCCGCAACCGCACGTTAAACAAAGAAGGTTTGTTGGCGGAAGAACGTTTGCGCGAGGTTGAATTGCTGGAAGAGAAGACTCATTTCGAGTTAAAGCAAATCGAAGAAGCCCAGCGCAACGCCCAACAATCCACCCAGACGCAACTGGAAGGTTTGGCGCTGGAAATGAAGACGTTGAAACGCGAGCAGGAAGAGGCCATCCGGCAGATGGAACTTGCTACGGCCAAAGCTGACCGTGCGGGTGTGCTGACCTGGGTCATCAACGAAGAAGGCGCGACCGTGCAAAAAGGTGCGCTGCTGGCGCGCATCGCCGACCTGAGTTCGTTTCGGGTCGAAGCCAATGTTTCGGATGTGCATGCCAGCCGTCTTGCCGCCGGGTTGCCGGTTAAGGTCAAGCTGAACGAAACAACGATGCTGGACGGGGAAGTCGCGCGGATCAATCCGACGGTTACGAACGGCGTGATTACCTTGGTGGTGAATCTGGCAGACAAAGCCAATACGCAATTGCGCTCGAACTTGCGCGTAGATGTTTTCATCGTCACCGACCGCAAAGCCAAAGTGCTGCGCGTCAGGAAAGGACCATTTGCCAGCGGCGAAGGGCTGCGCGATGTCTTTGTGGTTCGCGGCGATGTCGCCGTCAAAACGCCGGTGCGCTTTGGCATTGTCGGCGCGGAAGATTACGAAGTAACGCAGGGTTTGTTTGAAGGCGATGAAGTCATCATCTCGGATATGACCGAGTACATGCACGTCAAAGAAGTGAAGTTGAAATAGTGGTTAAAGGAGAAAACAGCATGGCAGCAACCGGCGCGGCAATCGCGCAAACACAAAACGCGCAAACGCAGCAGCAAACCATGATTCACCTGGAAGGCGTCGAGAAGGTCTATCGCACGGAACGCATCGAAACCGTCGCGCTGACGAACATCAACCTGTCGGTGCGCAGCGGCGAGTTCATCTCGATTATGGGGCCGTCGGGTTCGGGCAAAAGCACGCTGCTGAATGTTATCGGCTTGCTGGATGTGCCCAGCGGTGGACAGGTCGCTCTGAACGGCAAGCCGATCAACTCTTACAGCGACCGTCACCTGGCGCACGTCCGCAACGAAGAGATCGGGTTCGTCTTTCAAACTTTTCACCTGATCAATGATCTGAGTGTTGTGGATAACGTCGAAATTCCGCTGCTCTATCGCAAAGGACTGTCGAACAGCGAACGGCGCAAGCTGGCGCTTCAGGCGCTGGAACGTGTCGGCTTGCAGGCGCGCGTGCATCATTTCCCGAATCAGCTTTCGGGCGGTCAGCAACAGCGTGTCGCAATTGCCCGCGCGATTGTCGGGCGGCCCAAAATCCTGTTGGCCGATGAACCGACTGGCAACCTGGATAGCCAGATGGGCGACGAGATTATGGACGTGCTGAAAGACTTGAAAGAAAGCGATGGCACGACCGTCGTCATGGTCACGCACGATCCACGTCAATCAGAGAAGACCGAGCGCATTGTGCGCTTGTTTGATGGGCGGCAAGTCAGTTAGGGAGGCTTGGCTAACGATGCTGAAAAATTACCTCAAAGTCGCGTTCAAAGTTTTCCTGCGCCGCAAATTTTTCACCTTTATCAGTCTGTTTGCGATCAGCTTTACCTTGATGGTGCTGATGGTGGCGGTGGCGCTGCTCGATCACGTCATCGGCCCGCTACCGCCGGAGAATAAATTGCAGCGGACGTTGGGTTTCTACTCGCTCCAATTGCGCGCTGAGAACAATAGCTCAACCGGACTGCTCGGTTACGGATTCCTGGACCGCTATGCGCGCAATCTGCCGGGGGTGGAAAAGATGAGCATCTTTGAGCAGGTCGGATACAAAGACGCTTATCGCAACAGCGAAAAGATCAGCTTGTACGTCAAACGTGCGGACGGCGAATTTTGGCAGATTCACGAGTTCAACTTTCTAGAGGGCAACCCGTTTACCAGCGACGACGACAAGAACGTTAATTTTGTCGCGGTCATCAATGAATCCACACGCCGGAAGTTTTTCGATGACCGGTCTGCGCTGGGCCAGACCATCGAGGTGGATGGGCAGCGGTTTCGCATTGTTGGTGTCGTCGCGGATGTGCCAATTTTGCGCTTGGTGACCTTCGCCGACATTTGGGTACCGATTAGCACGACAGGCGCCGTGGATTACCGTCGTAAACTGCAAGGCAGCTATCAGGCCGCACTGCTGGCGCGCAGCCGCGCCGATTTCCCAGCGATCAAATCAGAATTTGCCTCCCGGCTTCCCAGCGTAGAGTTTCCCAACCCAAAAGATTTCAATGAGGCGCGCACTGGTGCCGATACTCGGTTTGAGGCCCTCGCGCGCATGACAGTTGGCAATGGCCGAGAAACATACCCGAATACATTGTTGGGCATCCTGCTGGGCATCGCTTTGCTGTTTATGGTGTTGCCGACGGTCAATCTGATCAATCTGAATGTCAGTCGCATTCTGGAACGCGCCAGCGAGATTGGCGTGCGCAAAGCCTTTGGCGCTTCTTCGTGGACGCTGATCGGTCAGTTCGTTGTTGAGAATGTAGTGTTGACGCTGCTGGGCGGGGTGATCGGTTTGGCGCTTTCGATATTTGTTTTGCGGCTGGTCAATCAAAGCGGGTTGATTCCTTACGCCGACTTTCAATTGAACTACCGCATCTTTCTGTACGGGTTGGCGCTGGCGATCTTTTTCGGGCTTTTCTCCGGCGTGTATCCCGCCTGGAAGATGTCACGGCTAAACCCGGTCGAAGCGTTGAAAGGAGGCAAGCGATGATTCGGCATTTATTGAAAATGGTTTGGAATCGCAAACGCATCAATTTCCTGATCATCCTGGAAATCTTCGTTTCGTTTCTGGTGCTTTTTGGTGTGGTGGTCTCGGCAGTTTACCTAAGCGATAACTATCGCCAGCCGCTCGGCTTCAGTTACCAGGATGTTTGGAGCGTGAACGTACAACAACAGGGTCAAGACCAGTCACCCGAAGACAAAACACCGGCTGTCACTTTGCGCCAGATGATGCAATCCGTGCAGGAACTGGGAGAAGTCGAAGCCGTCACCGGCATTGGGCACTCGCCGTATAGCGGAAACAGTTGGGGATCCAGCGTCAAGATCAATGGCCGAGATATACGACATGGCGCTAACCGCGCCGCCGACAATTTCAAAGACGTTATGGGTCTGCAATTGCTCAGCGGGCGTTGGTTCAGCGCCGAAGACAATGGCCTGAATTACGAACCGGTGGTCATCAATCAACGTCTGGCGCGTGAAGCTTTCGGGGATGAAAACCCGATTGGCCGCCGCTTTGGTGAACCTGCGCCACCAGGCACAGGCCCACCCCAAGGTGAAAAAGAACGTCGCGTCGTGGGCGTCATTGCCGAATTCCGCCAGCACGGCGAATTTGCCGGCCTTGAAAACTTCCAGTTCTACCGGCAAACCGCTGACAATGCCCCCAGTCACTTATTGATCAAAGTCTATCCCTCAACGACGCGCGCCTTCGAAGAAAAACTCTCGCGCAAGCTACGGGATGTGAACAAGGATTGGTCGTATGAGATTGAGCCGCTGGCCAATATGCGCGAAAGCAGCTTTAAGCTGTACCTTGCGCCGATCATCGCCGCCGGGCTGGTGGCTGCTTTCTTGATGATCATGGTCGCGCTCGGTTTGACTGGCGTGCTTTGGCAGAACGTCACACAGCGTATCAAAGAAATGGGGCTGAGACGCGCCAAAGGCGCAACAGCAAACGATATTCACAGCCAAATTCTGGGCGAATTATTTGTAATCACAACCTTCGGATTGCTGCTGGGAGTTGTCATCATCGTGCAGCTTCCCCTATTGGAATTTATGGCCTTTCTCAGTGCGAAGGTTTATGCCTGCAGCATCGGTATTTCGCTGGTGCTGATCTATCTGCTGACGTTTGTGTGCGGGTTGTATCCAAGTAGGATGGCGACTAAAGTGCAGCCCGTCGAAGCTTTGCGCTATGAGTAAGTGATGAAAAGTGCCACTGGCCAACCCATTCTCCCAATTCTGGTGGTTGACGATGACGCCTCGGTCACGGCCTCGTTGGCCTTGTTACTCAAACATGCCGGTTACGTTTCACAAACCGCGGCGTCGCCTGATGCTGCGCTGAAACGGCTTGAAAGCGCGCCGTATGCGTTGGTGTTGCAAGACCTGAATTTCTCTCGTCAGACCAGCGGTGTTGAAGGCCTAGAATTGCTGAAGCAGATCAAAACGCGCTGGCCGCAATTGCCGGTCGTGCTCATCACTGCCTGGGGATCAATCGAACTGGCGGTGCAGGGCATTCGCAACGGCGCCAGCGATTTCATCACCAAACCCTGGACGCATCAGCAAATCCTGCAAGCCGTCAGCACGGCGTTAGATCTCGCAGCTGCCAACTCCACTCCCGCAAAACAAACCCAACTCACGCGTGCGGAACTGGACGCCCGCTACGATTTCAAGCAGTTGATTGGACACGATCCGAAGCTGCTGAAAGTGCTGGAAATCATTGCGCGCGTTGCCGCTACCGATGCTTCTGTGCTGATCACAGGCGAAAGCGGCACCGGCAAAGAGCTGATTGCTGATGCGCTGCACCGCAATAGTTCGCGCCACGATCAGCCCTTCGTCAAAGTCAATCTTGGCGGCATCCCTGCGCAATTGTTTGAGAGCGAAATGTTCGGCCACGTCAAAGGCGCTTTCACCGATGCCAGGGCCGATCGCAAAGGCCGCTTTGAATTGGCGGCGGGCGGCACAATCTTTCTGGATGAAATCGGTGATCTGGATGCCAGTTCGCAGGTCAAGCTGTTGCGCGTGCTGCAAGACCGGACTTATGAAGTTCTGGGTTCCAGCGTAACCCGCACGGTGGATGTGCGCGTGGTTTCAGCTACCAACCGCAACCTGACTGCGATGGTTGCGGCGGGCGCTTTTCGCGAAGATTTGCTTTACCGGTTGAATCTGATCGCATTGCATCTGGCGCCGCTGCGCGAACGTGCGGGCGACATTCCGCTTATCGCGCAAAACTTCCTGAGCAATCTGGCCAAGGTTTACCGGCGTTCGCAAATCGCGTTGCATGACGCGGCAGCGCACTGGTTGCAACAACAATCGTGGCCCGGCAACATTCGCCAGTTGTGCCAGGTGCTGGAACGCGCCGTCCTGATGACCAACAACGACATCTTGACGGTGACAGATTTCGCGCTGACCTTGGAAATGGATGCGCAACGCGAATTGCGTCCGGAAACCGACGAAAACGCCTTGCCGCAGGTTGGCACGATGACGCTGGATGAAATTGAAAAGGCGATGATCCTGAAGGCGCTGCAACATCACGACGGCAATATCAGCCGTGTGGCTGAAGCATTGGGATTGAGCCGTGCCGCACTGTATCGGCGTTTTGAACGCTACGGAATTACCGTCTGAGCTTACGGAAATTCCCGCTTACGTTATGACCATTCGACCGCTCAGCCTGCGCTACAAATTCATTCTTTACTTGCTCTCCACGCATCTGCTTTTCGCGCTGCTTGCTGTATATCTGCTTTCCAAAAATCGCCTCTGGCTTTTTGCCATCGAAGCCGTCTTTGTCGTCTCACTCGCCATTGGCATCAAACTCATCAGCACGCTTTTTGATACGCTGGAATTGATCAACACAGGCGCGCAGTTTATCGAAGACAATGACTTCACGACGCGGTTTCTGTCCGTCGGTCAGCCGGAATTGGATCGCTTGATCGGGATTTACAATCGTATGGTGGACAGTTTGCGCGACGAACGGCAACGATTGCAGGAGCAAAATTATTTCCTGGCGCGCGTGCTGGCGGCTTCACCATCGGGCGTGCTGACCTTTGATTTCGATGCGCGCATCGCAACGGTCAATCCGGCAGCGGAGAAATTGTTGCAATTGCCAGTCGCTGAATTGCTGGGAAAGAAACTGGCGGAATTGCCATTGCCTTTCGCGCAAGCCTTAGATGATCTGCCAATCAATGAAGCGCGCGTGCTTCCGTTAACCGGGCGCCGCCGCGCCAAATGCCAACGCGCACACTTTCTGGATCGTGGCTTTACCCGCGACGTGCTGTTGATCGAAGAGTTGACGGAAGAATTGCGGCAAACGGAAAAGACTGCTTACGAAAAAATCATCCGGCTGATGTCGCACGAAGTGAACAATTCGGTAGGCTCCGCCAATTCTTTGCTGCATTCCTGTTTGCTGTACGTGGATCAACTGGCCGAAGAAGACCGCCGCGATTTTGTGCAGGCGCTGCAAGTGGTCATCGCGCGCACAGAGCACCTGAACCAGTTCATGCGCAGCTTTGCCAACGTCTTCCGTCTGCCCTTACCCGCCAAACAACCGTGTGATGTGAAGGCATTGTTGGAGCACGTTGTCTCCCTTTTCAAAACCGAACTGCACCAGCGAGCGATCTCGGTTGTGTGGGACGAACAAGAAAAGCTTCCTCTCGTGGCGCTGGACCAGCGCCAGATGGAGCAGGTTTTCATCAACGTCTTCAAAAACGCCCTCGAAGCCATCAGCGCCCGCCCAGGCAGCCCTTCCGGCACCATCACGCTGCGCTTCGGTCAGCAACAACAGCGTTGCTTCGTAATCGTTGAAGACACCGGCTGCGGCCTTAACGACGAAACACGCGCACACCTCTTCACCCCTTTCTTTAGCACCAAGGAAAATGGACAAGGCATCGGCTTAACCCTGGTGCAAGAGATTCTGGACCAACACGGCTGCGAGTTTGCGTTGGAAAGCAAGCCGGGCGAACCGACACGGTTTACGATCTGGTTTGCAGGAAGTAATCAGTTGTTGGAAGTTGGCAGATAAACGTATTGAACGGCGCGCTGATCGATAGCCTCTTCATACTCTCGGGTGCCGAAACCGGCACTATCTTGATGAAAAAGTATTCGATCAAGCCCGCCGTTAACGCACTGGAACACAGGAAGACCCCTTATTGGCGACGGCGCGCTGACAGCCATCTGGGCCGTCGCCAACAAGGAGCTTGATGCTGTTGCGCCGCTGTTGAAGCTGAATATTTAACCATTAGTTTGGCCTCGGAAAAGCCCGACAATTCAGCGCATCAAAAGTAGCACGATTGTTTCGCCAGACGGAGTGTTGATCAGCAATCTTTCTAGTAGAGGATAGTTCTGGTTGTGACACCCTCTGCTTGGAAATATTCTTTAGCCGCACCTTCACCCACTGACCAGTTCCATTTGTTGTAGAACGTTTGGGCTGGGTAGCGCTCGTCTGCACCGTTCGGGTTCTGCACATAGAATTCTTTAGTTGCTCGATCATAACCGTAGATCACAACCCAATGTAGAAGCGGAAAGGTTGCAGTAATATTGGGTCGAGCTCCAATTGGGTCGAGTATACGGCCGACGATAGTATCTTTACCCATCACTGCAATATCTTTTGGTTTTGATCCAACGCGGATTAAAGCAATAACTGGCTTTCCCTGATTCAAAG
>CAYLJQ010000317.1:0-8004 GCA_964383955.1 uncultured Heliomicrobium sp.
CTGGTCGAGTATCAAATTGAGTTTCCAGTTTTGATGCAGGGTGAAGGCTCGCGTTCGGGAATTCTGGATCGCTTTCGCGCCACGCCAAACGCAGTGTTGTTCGCAACGGCAAGTTTCTGGCAAGGCGTTGATGTGCGCGGCGAGGCTCTGTCGTGCGTCATCATAGACAAACTGCCGTTTGCCGTTCCGTCCGATCCTGTAGTTGCAGCCCGGCAGCGGTATCTGGACAGTCATGGCGGCAACAGCTTTTCGGATTACTCCGTGCCTGCGGCGGTTATCACTCTAAAGCAGGGAATTGGCCGGTTGATCCGCAGCGCCACAGACCGCGGAGTTCTGTCAGTTCTGGATCCGCGCATCGTCACAAAAAACTATGGCCAAAGCTTTTTGAAGAGCTTGCCGCCCAGCCGCGTTACCCGAAAGATTGAAGACGTAGAGAAGTTTTTTGCCGAGGAACTCTGATGTTCGCCCTGACAAAACTATCCTCCGAACGAATTCAGCAATTCCTCAACGAGCAGCGCGACCTGCCTTGCTCTTATCCGGAAGTCGGCGCGACAAATTCCACCCTTCCAGCCGGTTACAACATTGACCACAACCGAATTCAACTTGGCTACGGAGAGCAAACCTTCCAGCGTGCCGTTGCAGCCATGCGAAGTTGGAAGATGCAGGACATGGGCTGGCTGGAATTGTGCTGGCCAGATGCGCCGATTGAAGTTGGTTCAGCCGTAGCCGTTCTCTGTTACCATTTTGGGTTCTGGTCCTGTCATCCGGCGAAAATCGTTTACGTCATTGATGAAGCCGACGAACAGACGCGACGCTTCGGGTTTGGCTATGGCACTTTGCCTGCGCACGATGAACAAGGCGAAGAACGTTTTTTGATTGAATGGCGGCGCGAAGATGACAGCGTCTGGTACGACATTCTGGCGTTTTCAAGACCAGCATCATTTTGGGCCCGGCTTGGGTATCCGCTTGTGAGAATGCTTCAAAAGCGATTCGGGCGGGATTCCAAACAAGCCATGTTTAACGCTGTAAAGCACGACGCGTGAACCTTCCCGAAGTTCTGTAAAAAATTGACGTCTTTTGGCAAGCCACGTTATAACTTTGGCAGTTAAACTTTTGCTCCAATGGTAAGAGATGGATTTGCCGATGTTGAATGCTGGCCGCCTGAAAAAACTGGTTTGGGCTTTCTTCCTGTCTGTGCTGCTTTGTGCGCTGCTCGATTCGACCACCCTTGCGCAATACCGTTTTGATTCCTGGACGACTGACAATGGATTGCCGCAAAACTCTGTTCTGGCAATCACTCAAACGCGTGACGGCTATTTGTGGCTGGCGACGCTTGATGGACTGGTGCGTTTCGACGGCGTGCGCTTCAGTGTTTTCAACAAAAGTAATACACCGCAATTGCTTTCGAACCGTGTGCGCACTCTCTATTGCACTTCTGACGGCGCTTTGTGGATTGGCACGGATCAGAGCCTGTTGCGACTGCTGGATGGCAAATTCACGGCCTTCTCTACCCGCGATGGATTGCCCGGCAACCAAGTTGAAGACCTTCGAGGCGATGGACAGGGTGGCTTGCTCGTACGAACTCTGTGGGGGTACGCGCGCTGGCAAAATGGGCGTTTCGTGGCCGATGATGTGGCAGTTGGAGAAGACCGGGCGCGGCTGTTGTTGGCGCGCAACGGAACTCGCTGGGTGTGTGACCAAAATGGCTTGCACGCAGCAGATGCTACAGGCTTCAGGAAATATTCTCTGCAACTTCAGCCGAATTCGATTCGACACGTGCAATTGTACGAAGACCGGAGCGGAGCTCTTTGGGTCGCCACGCCTTTAGATGGTTTATTCCGCGTTCAAGGAGATCAGATTACGCGTTTCTCGGTTGCGTCGGGACTGCCTCCGTCGCGTATTACTTCTATTCTGGAAGATCGCAAAGGCAATCTTTGGTTTGGAACATTGCTCGATGGACTGGTGGTGTTTCGGGATGGACGCTTCACGCTTTACCAGGCCGCGAACGGACTGGCGAGCAACAGTGCCTTCACATTGTATGAAGATCGTGAGGGCAATCTTTGGGTAGGGACGGCAAGCTCCGGCTTCACACGTGTGTCGCCCGCGTTTATTCAAGTTTATTCAACTCCTGAAGGCTTGAGTGGTTCGCTGGTTTCTTCGATTCTGGAAGATCGGCAAGGAACAGTCTGGCTGGGTTTGGCGGGCGGGCTGACTCAATGGGCCAATGGGAGGTTTACCAACTATACGCGCGCGCAAGGCATGCCTTTTGATTCAATCATGACGCTGTACGAAGACCGAGCGGGGCGTTTGTGGGTGGGCGGAGGCCAGGGACTATGCCAATTCCAAAACGGCCACTTCGGCCCAGTTCAGGAGTCGCTCAGGGGAACAAGAATCTCGGCCATTGTTGAAGATCAGCAAGGTGTGTTCTGGATCGGCACGCCAAATGGCAGGGGACTGGCTAAGATGGAGGGAGAGCAAGTCCGCTTCTACACGACGCACGATGGCCTGCCGGACAATCGCGTTCAGTTGCTGCACATTGATCGGCAGGGGCGGCTATGGTTGGGGACGGAGGGCGGGTTGGGAAAGTATGAGCAAGGTAAGTTTGAGGCTTATACGACCAAGGATGGTTTGTCTAGCAACCGCATCTGGGCCTTGCACGAAGATGAGGCGGGGCAGTTATGGATTGGCACGCTTGAAGGCGGTTTGTGCCGCTTCAAAGACGGGCGCTTCAACTGCATTACTCCTGCGCAGGGGCTTTTCGATCAGAACGTGTTTCAAATTGTGGACGATGGGCTTGGCAATTTTTGGCTTGGTTGTCACCGTGGTTTGTTCCGCGTCAGTCAGGAGCAGTTGAATGCGGTTGCCGATGGGCGCCGCGAAGCCGTCACCTGTGCGGCGTATGGGCGTCAGGATGGGTTACGCAATGCGGGAATGAATGGCGGTCACAACAATGTCGGTTTGCGGTTGCGCGATGGGCGATTGCTGTTTGCCACTGGGGATGGGGTTGCGCTGGTTGACCCTCAACAAGTCAGCTTCAATCCAACTCCGCCTCACGTCGTAATCGAAGCGGTGAAGATTGACAACGCGGCAATTGCCCGCGATGTCGAAGTCCGCGTGCTGCCAGGGCAATCCAATCTTGAGATTCAATTTACTGGACTGAGTTTCATCAAGCCTGGACAAATGCGTTTTCGCTACAAACTGATTGGACAGGATCCGGACTGGGTGGACGCGGGCACGCGTCGCACAGCGAATTATTCCTACCTGCGGCCTGGCGGATATACGTTTCAGGTCCTGGCCGCCAACAGCGATGGCGTCTGGAATAACGACGGCGCGCAAATTCGCGTGATCGTGTTGCCAGTGTTTTATCAAACGTTGTGGTTTCGCGCGTTGGTCGTGCTTGCTGTATTCGGCCTTGCGTTTACAGCGTATCGGTTGCGCATCCGCCAATTGCGGCGTGAACAGCAACAGCAAGTGGCGTTTTCGCGCCGGTTAATTGAGGCCCACGAAAGTGAGCGCGGGCGTCTGGCCGGAGAACTGCATGACAGTTTGGGGCAGGATTTGCTTGTCATCAAAAACTGGGCGCTGGTTGGGTTAACAACCACGGAAGAGGACAATTCAGCGCGAGAGATGCTTTCTGAAATTGCCGATGCCACTTCGCACGCCATCGAAGATTGCCGCGAAATTTCGCATAATCTGCGTCCGCATCAGCTTGATTTCATCGGGCTGACGGAAGCGTTACGCGCGATGATCAACAAGGTGGCCAACTCTTCCGGCTTGCAAATTGAAGCGCAGCTTGATGATCTGGCTGGCGCGCTGCCCAAGGATGTCGAAATCAATCTGTATCGCATCGTCCAGGAAAGTTTGAACAATATCGTCAAGCACGCCCGCGCTCGCCGCGTGAAGATCACGGTGCAAAAAGAACTTGTCTCCGCCAATGGGCACAAGCCGAAAACCTTTCTCAGGATCGAAGACGATGGGCGTGGCTTTGACCCTTCGGCGCTCGCGAATGGAAAGCGCGGCCTGGGACTGTCCAGCCTAACCGAACGCGCGCGGATGTTGGGCGGCGAGGTCTTGATTGATTCTTTGCCCGGTCGCGGAACCACCGTGACAGTCACGATTGATTCGTTATGAGCAACGAAATCCGACTCATCATTGCCGACGATCACCCATTGCTACGGCATGGGCTGCGCAAAATCATCGAAAAAGACCCGCGCATGGTAGTGCTGGCCGAAGCCGATGATGGCGCGGAAGCCTTACGCCTGATTCAAACTCTGACGCCGGAAATCGCCGTGCTGGACGTTCATATGCCGGAAATGACAGGTTTTGATGTCGCCCGCGCTGTCAGCGAACAACATCTGACGACCTCTGTCATCATCCTGACCATGTTCAAAGATGAAGAGATGTTCAATGCGGCGCTCAATCTGGGGATCAAGGGATATGTGCTGAAAGACAGCGCCCTGACGGAAATCACCGCCTGCATCAAATCCGTCGCCGCAGGCCAATCCTTTATCAGCGCCACGTTGTCAAATTTCATGCTCGACCGCCGTCAACGCGCTGAAACCTTATTGGCGAAAACTCCCGGTTTAAGCGATCTGACGCCGACCGAGCGACGCGTCCTGAAATTGGTCGCCAGCCATAAATCCAGCAAGGAAATTGCCGAAGAGCTGGGCATCCATCACCGAACTGTAGACAATCACCGCACTAACATCAGCCAGAAACTTGGCCTGCACGGTACGCACGCGCTGGTCAAATTTGCGTTGGAACACAAATCGGAGTTGTAAGACAGCGGCAGCGTGCGTATCCAATCGCTACCCGTGTGAAACTACACAGAAAAAACGGCCGAAACCGTGTGAATCCCTCTATTCAATCTCCTTCTAACCTCCCTTACATTCCCGCCTGTCATGAACTTCCATAATTATCGCCGCCCACACGGCGTCCCAGAGAACTTCAATGATGCTGATGATCGTGGATGACAATGCACGAGTGCGGCGGGTAATTCGACGCATCTGCCAGGACTTTGCCGATAGCTTTTGCGAGTGTTCGGATGGGGCGGAGGCGCTGGCGGTATTCCGTGCCCACCAGCCGGACTGGGTCGTGATGGACATCAATATGGAAGTGATGGATGGATTGACCGCGACACGGCAAATTCTGACAGCCTTTCCCGCCGCGCGAATTGTGATCACAACGCGGTTTGACGATGCGGAAATGCGCGAAGCGGCGCGCCAAGCAGGCGCGTGCGGCTTTGTTGCCAAAGACAATTTGTTGGAGTTGCGAACTTTGATTGTGGTTTTGCCCACGCTTGATGAGGCGCGGGCCGATTCGTCGCACTAACGTCACAGCTCAAACGCGATTAAATGATTTCTGGATTCGATTACCCAAACCAGGAATGGACTTCGAACTATTCCTTCTTCCCCAAGAGGAGAATCACGACAATGAATACTTCAATCCAACACAAACAAAGCAAGGGATTGCGTTCGGCGTTTATTCCCTGCGTCGTGCTGTTTTTAGCATTTTTAGCATTTTTAGCAGTGGCTATGCTGACGGGCCGGATCGTCTACGGCTATAACGCCGACGCCACACAAAACATCACAGGGCTTGCTACCCACAGCTCTTTTCCCACCTCTACAATCACGGTGACCAGCGCCAGTGATGGCGCTGGGAGTTGTCCCGGCGCCAGTTGCACATTGCGCGCCGCCATCAATTTGGCAAACTCGACCACTGGAGCCGATACGATCAATTTCAATATTCCCGGCGCCGGGGTCAAAACCATCACGGTCACTTCGCAACTGCCTGACATCACGGAAACGCTGACGATTGATGGTTGCACGCAACCGGGCGCCACGTGTAGCGGCTTCACCTCTACTTTGCTTATCCAATTGAAACAGACCGGCGGAGTAGATGATGGGTTGGTGTTTGCCGGCGTCGGCAGTTCCGGCAGCACGGTGCGCGGGCTGGTGGTCAATAGCTTCCTTAGCGACGGCATCGTTTTTACAAACAATGCCAACAATAACACCGTGCAGTGTAACTACCTTGGCACCAACATCAGCGGCACGGCGGCGGCGGCGAACCACACGGGACTGAAGTTGCTGGATTCTTCAAACAACTTCATCGGGACGAATGGCGACGGCGCAAACGATGCGAACGAAGGCAACTTGATTTCCGGCAATAGTGATTTGGGGATAAGCATTGAAGGCACGGGCACTGGAAATGTCGTCGCCGGCAATCGTATTGGGACGAACGTCGCAGGGACTGCCATCGTGGCGAACGCCGACTTTGCCGGTATTTTTGTTCCAGCCAACGGCAATCGCATCGGGACAAATGCGGACGGCGTCAGTGATGCGCTCGAAGCAAACCTGATTTCCGGCAATAGTAACGCTGGCGTAATCATGTCAGGCAGCAACAACACCATCGCTGGCAACCTGTTAGGAATTAATGTGGCAGGCACGGCAATGTTTGCCAACCTCGTCGGAATCTTTATTAGCGGCAATAACAACCAGATCGGGAGAGGGCTGACGGCGCAACGCAATGTGATCTCTGGCTCCAGTCGAGGCATTGAGATCAACGCAAATGGCAATAAAGTTCAGGGTAATTACATCGGCACCAACCCAGCCGGCACAGTTGCGCTACCAAACCAAACGGGCGTCTTCTTTAATAACTCCGCCAACAACAACCTGGTCGGTACAGATGGCAACGGCGTCAATGACGCTGCGGAAGGAAATCTTATTTCGGGCAACACAGGCCCCGGCGTTTATTTGCTTATAGACGCCAATAACAACACAGTGGCAGGCAATTGGATTGGCGTGAAAGCTGATGGCGTGAGTGCGCTTGGCAATGAGTCTGGCATTTACATGACAGACTCTAGCAGCAACAACAACATTGGCGGAACTATCAGCGCCACCGGCAACCTGATCGCCTTCAACACGCTGAATGGAATAAATCTGCAAGATGCTGGCTGTGTTCGCAATCGCATACTAGGCAATCGGATTCATAGCAATGGGAACTCCGGCATTGGGACTGATGCCGGCGGCGTGGCGCCAAATGATCCGGGCGATGCGGACACCGGCCCCAACAATCGGCAAAACTTTCCTGTGCTGACTGGCGTGACGATGACAATCATCAGCGGCACACTCGATAGCGCCGTGGCCAATTCGGCGTACCCGATCAGAATCGAATTTTTCGCCAACGCTGCCTGCGATGCCAACGACAACGGCGAAGGCGAAGTTTATCTGGGTTTCACCTCGCTGGCCGCGCCCGGCAACTTCAGTTTCAATTACACACCAGTGGCGGGCAAGCTCGTCATCACCTCCACCGCGACGGACGCAAACGGCAATACCTCGGCGTTTTCGGCCTGCCGGGCTATAAGCCCGCCGACCATCACCGCAGCAGGCCCTTTGAACCGAATTCAAGGCACGACGTTGAGCAACCCGGCCAATAACGCCGTTGTCGCCACTGTCAGCGATGCGAATCCCGGAACTTTGACCGTGACGCAGACGGCTGGTTCTCCAGGTGTGAATGCTCTCGGCTTCGTCAATAACAGCGGCACGGTGACGGCAACTGTCGGGGCAACCTGTGCGGCAACCGTCGGCGCGAACACCATCACGCTAACCGTCACCAACGGCACAACCGGCTTGTCCAGCAGCGCCACTCTGACCGTCAATGTCACCTCCAACACTTTGCCGACCGTGACATACAACAATGCTTCGGTCGTCGTCGGCAATGCGTTGACGATCAATCCGGCGAGCGGCCCGTCCAACAATATCAACACAGGCTTCACAGTGCAGAGCGTCACGCCTTCACCCGCACCCGCCACCATCACCGTCAACAGTTCTACCGGTGTCGTCACCGTGCCGAACAATGTTCCGTCAGGCAGTTACACTGTCACCATTCGCTCGGTGGACAATTGCAGCCTGACGCACGACGCGATCTTCACGTTGAACGTGACTAACAGTCTGCCAACGATTTCGGCGCAAGCGGGATTGACGCGGCAGCAGGGCGCGACTGCCA
>CAYLJQ010000318.1:0-8000 GCA_964383955.1 uncultured Heliomicrobium sp.
AAGTTGATTCCTATACTCAGCGAATCTGTTAGTTGGATTCGTTGTTGGGCAAGCAGGAATAATATGGAACGGGCTTCTCCGCTTCGCCCGCGATTGCTGTTCCACCTTTGGTCCAACGAGACTCGTAGGGGCAATGACGGCACTTGGAGCCGCAACAGCTTCCGCGCCGTAAATGGTATTTGGCGGTAAAGACCATAAAGCCGCCTTCCCAGTAGTAATCTTCGTTTTCGGTCATTTTTTCCATCGCAATTGCCGCATCTCACTTGAATTGCCAGCTTGACGCTGTTTCCCCTATAATCCGCGCCTTTCGGGGACGAGTCAAAACGCGCACTGGAGCGCCTAGAACCAGCCCAAAATTGTAATGACCGAATTCGCCAGACTGCTTCGTTACCTTCGGCCTTACCGAATCATCTTCGCAATCTCCATTGTTTTGATGATCGCAACCGGCTTGCTTGAAGGCGGAACAGTGTTGTTGTTGCAGCCGATCTTTGATTCTTTGGGGAGAGGGCTTGGACAGGCATCATCGGCGATTCCGCTGATCGGGCGCTTTCTGCCCTGGCTTGGCGCGCTGACGCTGGATAAAGTGGCGATGCTGTTGGTTGGCTTTACGGTGGCAAAGGGTGTTGCCGAATACTTTTCGTCCTATTCGATGAGCTACATTGGCCAGAATGTTATCGCCGATGTCCGGTCGTCGCTGTACGATCACATCATTCGTCAGGCAGCTTCGTTCTTTGCCAAACGGCCAACCAACGAATTGACAGCGCATTTGATGAGCGACGCCGCGCAAGTGGAGCGCGCAGTTTCCGACACATTTCGCGATTTGCTGCGCGAATCGGTCAGCCTGTTGGTGTATCTGGCGGTGTTGTTTGGAGCGAACTGGCGGCTGGCAGGTTTGATCCTTTTGCTTGCTCCGCCCGTGGCGTGGCTGACGACGACGTTCAATCGCAAACTGCGCAAGTATGTGACTTCGCGTCAGGAAAGCGGCGCTGAGATGCTGGACACCGCGCAAGAAGCAATTTCTTCGCAGCGCGTAGTGAAAGCGTTCGGCATGGAGACTTACGAAAGCGAACGGTTTCGCCGCTCAGCGCGCAAGCAGATGGGCGACCAGTTGCGGGCGATGCGAATTTATTTCTTTTCGCCGATTCTGCTGGAAACCGTGGGAATCGTCGCCGTTGCCGGTTTACTGCTTTATGCCCAGAACAGCATCAACATGGGGCAAATGACGCTGGGAAGTTTGGCCGCGTTTCTGGTGGCGATGTTCAAAGCCTACGATCCGATTCGCCGCCTGAGCCGGTTGCAGCACGATTTGCAGCAAGGGTTGGCTTCTGCCGCGCGCATCTTCCAGGTGATGGACGAACAGATGGAAATGCGCGACAAGCGAAACGCTGTTGAGCTGAATCGGTTTTCGCGCCTGATCGAATTTCGCAATGTCAGTTTCAGCTACGGCGCTGGATTCGATTTGCCGGTCTTGAACAATGTTTCCTTCGAAGTGCGCGCAGGCGAAATGATCGCCATCGTTGGTCAAAGCGGAGCTGGCAAAAGCACCCTAACCAATCTGATTCCGCGCTTTTACGATGTGGTTGAAGGCGCTGTGCTGGTGGATGGACACGACGTTCGCGACCTGAAGCTGGCAGGGTTGCGACGGCAAATAGCCGTCGTTACACAGGAAGTGCACTTGTTCAATGAAACGGTTCGGGCGAATATCGCCTACGGCGCTTACGGGCGGAACGACAGCGACGATGCAATTCGGGCGGCGGCCAAGGCTGCTTTGGCTGATGAATTCATCGCCAAGTTGCCGGACGGGTACGAAACCGTTGTCGGGGAACGCGGCTTGATTCTTTCCGGCGGGCAACGCCAACGCATCGCCATCGCGCGGGCGATTTTGAAAGACGCTCCGATTTTGATTCTGGACGAAGCCACCAGCGCGCTTGATACCGAAAGCGAAATGCTGGTGCAACAGGCGCTGAACAATTTGATGACCGGCCGAACGACCATTGTCATCGCGCATAGGCTTTCAACCATTCGCCGAGCCGACCGCATCATCGTGATGGATGCCGGTCGGATTGCGGAAATGGGCACCCACCAGCAATTGCTGGCTCATGACGGAATTTACCGGCGGCTGTATGAATTGCAGTTTGCCGAAGAGGAGGAAGTTACCAGTTCGCAGTTCGCAGTTCGCAGCAGGTGATTTTTGGAAGTTAAGTTCTTTTTCGTTGAGTCTTGGCTGTGAACCGTGAACCGTGAACTGCGAACTGAATACTATGCTCAAAAGCATGACAGGTTATGGACAGGGAACCGCCAGCGGCGAAAATTTCACCGTGACGGTTGATTTGCGTTCGGTCAACAATCGGAACTTGGACATTCATTGGCGAGCGCCGCAAGATTTGATGTCGCTGGAAATTCCCTTGAAAAAACAGATTCAAGCTGCGTTGTCGCGGGGCCGTGTGGATGTGACCATCAGCTTCGCGCAAACCGCCGACACGTCGTATGAATTAAATCGCCCGCTGATTCGCGGTTACCTGGCGGCGCTCAAAACCATGCGCGAAGAGTTCGAACTGACGGGCGAACCTGATCTGGCGACGATTGCCCGCTTGCCAAACGTTCTGTTGGCGCAAACCAACGGCAGCGGTTTGAGTGATGCCGTGGTTCAAGGCGTCGAAGAAGCCCTGACGCAAGCGCTGACTTCGCTGGTGGCGATGCGCGCCGTCGAAGGGCACGAACTTCAAAAAGAACTGCTGGCCCGCGTAGAGCGAATTGAAAAACAGGTCGAACTGATCATTTCCGGCGCGGAAGGTCTGGTGGACGCTTACCGCGAAAAGCTGCGAAAGCGCGTCACAGAATTGCTGGAAAAAACGGCAATTGACGAAACGCGACTGGCGCAGGAAGTGGCGTATCTGGCCGAACGCAGCGACATCACAGAAGAAATCACCCGGCTGAAAAGCCATCTGGTGCAACTGAAAGAACTGCTGTGCGGCGATAACGAAATCGGCAAGAAGCTGGATTTTCTGTTGCAGGAAACCAACCGCGAAGCAAACACCATTCTGTCGAAATCTTCGGAGCTTTCGATCTGCGATGCGGCAATTGAAATTAAAACCGAAGTCGAAAAACTGCGAGAGCAGGCGAACAACGTCGAATGATTGGCAATCTGATAATTGTTTCTGCTCCGTCCGGCGCTGGTAAAACGACGCTGGTTGGTGAAGTTCTGCGAAGGGATAACCGGATTAAGCCTTCCGTGTCGTATACTTCACGGGCGCCACGAAACGGCGAAGAAGATGGCGTGCATTACAATTTCATTTCCCACGACGAATTCCGGATAAGGATTGAACGCGGCGATTTTCTGGAATGGGCTGAAGTTCATGGGAATTTGTACGGCACATCCAGCCGGTTGGTTGAAGAGCTTCGTGGCAAAGGGTTCGACGTAATTTTGACAATTGATGTTCAAGGCGCAGAACAAGCTCGGCGATTGTTTTACGATGCTGTCGGGGTTTTTATTCTGCCGCCGTCGTACCAGATACTGCTTGAACGGTTGGACACACGGGGAGCGAATTTCGCAGAAGATTTGCAAACCCGGCTTCGGAACGCGATAGGCGAACTGGCGCACTATAAAAATTTTGATTATGCAATTATCAACGATGATTTGAATCAGGCGACCAATGAACTGGCTGCCATCATTCTGGCCGAACGTTGCCGCATTGGGCGGCGCGGCGAATTGGCCGAACAGATCATCAAAACTTTCGGATAAGATTGAATCAGTACCGCGCGCGGTAGCAAGCGGCTGGCTCAGCAACAACAAGGAGAAAGTAACGATGGAAGATCAGGAAATTGAATTAAACGTGCCCGTAATTGACAGCAAGTACCGCAAAATTCTGATTGCTGCCAAACGCAGCAAACAAATTCAGAAAGGCGCGATGGCTCGCGTCAAGATGACCAACAGCATCAAACCGACCCGCGTCGCACTGGAAGAAGTCGAACGCGGTTTGATCGGTTTTGAGATCACCGAAACCGTCGAGAAATAAGACAGAGGGATGGAGAGAAAGAGAGATGGAGGGACTGAGAGCATCAATTTTCAATCTCTCAATCTCTCTTTCTCTCTATCGCCTTCTTCACCACGTAAGCCACGACTATGAAAGTCCTGCTCGGCGTCACAGGCTGCATTGGCGCTTACAAAGCCGCTGAAGTTCTGCGCGGTTTGCAGAAAGCCGGTGTGCAAGTTCGTGTGGTAATGACCGAACACGCGACGGAATTTGTCAGGCCTGCGACGTTTGAAGCTCTTTCCGGCCAACCGGTCATTGTTGGAATGTTTGCACAGCCAGATCATTCCGCCATCGAACATATTGCCGCCGCCCGCGAAGCCGACCTGCTGCTTGTCGCTCCCGCCACGGCCAACATTCTGGCCAAATTCGCTCACGGCATTGCCGACGATTTTCTTTCGACGGTTTATTTGTCGAATACAAATCCGGTGTTGATCGCTCCGGCGATGAATGTCGAAATGTGGAATCATCCGGCGACGCAGGCGAATCTGAAAACGCTGCGTGAACGAGGAGATCAGTTTGTCGAACCCGGCGTTGGCTACCAGGCCTGCGGCGAAGTCGGCGTAGGCCGTCTGGCCGAACCGCAGGAGATTGTTCGAGCTGCGCTGGAGATTTCTGAGGGACGGCGGGACGGCGGGACAGAGAGCCGAGCAGAAGCAAATCCGCAATCCGCAATCCGCAATCCGCAATCAAAGGATTTTCAAAACGAACATGTACTGCTCACCGCTGGCCCTACGGTCGAAGACCTGGACCCGGTGCGGTTCATTACCAATCGTTCGTCCGGCAAGATGGGCTACGCGATGGCCGAGGCCGCGCGAGACCGTGGCGCGCAGGTCACCTTGGTTTCAGGGCCGACGAAGTTACAGGCTCCGGCGGGCGTTGAAACAATCAACGTTCGTTCGACGCGCGAAATGTACGAAGCCGTGATGAGCCGATTGGCTGAGACGACGGTTTTCATCGGCTCCGCTGCCGTAGCCGATTTTCGGCCTGTGAACCGCGCCGAACACAAAATCAAAAAACAGGGCCGCGCAAACGTTACGATTGAACTGGAACCGACCGAAGACATCATTGCTTCGGTTTCCGCCGATCCGAATCGCAACGGGCGAATCGTGGCAGGCTTTGCGGCGGAATCTCAAACGTTGCTGGAATACGCCAACAAAAAACTGCGCGAAAAAGGATTGGATCTGATTGTCGCCAACGACATTTCGCGCTCTGACGCCGGATTCGATGTGGAAACCAACGCCGCGACGATTTTGAAACGCGATGGTTCGCGCGTTGAATTGCCGCTGCAAAGCAAACGCGAACTGGCTGACCGCGTGCTGGACGAAATTATCAAGCTGAGGTGACACTGTGGACGCGCGCGAAGAGTTAGCAGAATTGATTCAGCAGGCAAAAGAGCATCTGCTGTTTTACCGCGATCTGGGGCTAACGCACATCGGCGAAGAAACACGACCGGCGATGCTGGCCGAATCGGCAACAGTTCATTCCGAGCAAACAGCCGTCCAGAGTTCTACGTTACAGTCGGCATCAATCCCTCTGGAACCAGCGCCGCTCATTCACCAACCTGCAATACCGATGAAAAAAGAATCTGCTCCTGTAATTGCTCCTCTGTTCGGAGGCGATGAAGCGTCAGAACCTGTGATTGTCAGAGAAACTCTCGAAGACATTCGCCGCGACCTTGGCGATTGCCATCGCTGCAAGTTGTGGTCAACCCGTACCAACATCGTTTTTGGTGAAGGCAATCCGAATGCTGAATTGATGTTTGTCGGCGAAGCTCCGGGCGCAGATGAAGACGCCAGCGGACGGCCTTTTGTCGGGCGCGCCGGTCAATTGCTGACCAAAATGATCGAAGCCATTGATCTGAAACGCGAAGACGTTTACATCGCCAACACCTTGAAATCGCGTCCGCCCGGCAATCGCAATCCTGAACCGGATGAAACCAAAGCCTGTATTCCGTTTGCATTCCGGCAAATTGCCGCGATTCGTCCGAAGCTAATCGTCACGCTGGGCAATCCGGCAACACAAGGATTGTTGGAAACCAAAGTCGGCATCACGCGCATTCGCGGCACGTTTCAGGATTACCCGCGAGATTCTGCGATCAAGGTTCTGCCAACGTTTCACCCGGCGTATCTGTTGCGCTCGCCTGACAAAAAGCGCGAAGCCTGGGAAGACATGAAAAAAGTTCGCGCGTTCCTGCGCGGCGAAATCTAAGCTAGAAACGCAGGCGTCCCGCCTGCCATCAATATGCCAACTCCTTCTTCAATGCAGGAAAACATTCCGCTTGCCCCACTGACCACACTGGGGATTGGCGGAACATCTCGCTTTTTTGTCGAAGCAGGAAGCGAAGCGGAGTTAATTTCGGCGATGGAGTTTGCCGAGGCGCGTGACTTGCCGATCTTCATTCTTGGCGGAGGCAGCAACGTGCTCGTCAGCGACGAAGGCTTTCCCGGTTTGGTCGTTCGCGTAGGGATGAAGGGCATTTCTGGCAGTGATTGGTGGGACAGGTTCATAACCTGTCCCACTGATGAAAACCAATCGAAGTGGACAGAAGAGATTACGGTTGGTGCGGGCGAAGATTGGGATGACTTTGTTCGCCAATGCATCGAACGCAATCTGGCTGGCGTGGAATGTTTGAGCGGCATTCCCGGTTTTGTCGGTGGAACCCCAGTCCAAAACGTCGGCGCGTACGGCCAGGAAGTCAGCGAAACCATTACGCAAGTTCGTGCTTTTGATCGGCAGACAAAACAAATCGTCGAACTCAGCAACGCTGATTGCGGATTCAGTTACCGCACCAGCATTTTCAACTCTACCGAACGCCATCGCTACGTGGTGCTGGCAGTGACTTACAGGCTGCGGCAAGGCGGCGAACCGGCCCTGCGATATCCTGATGTGAAAAACTACTTCGCCGGTCGAACCGGCCAACCAACGCTTGCCGAAATCCGCCAAGCCATCATCGAAATTCGTTCGCGCAAAGGAATGGTCATTGTTCCAGATGACCCTGATTGCCGCAGCGCTGGATCATTTTTCAAAAACCCGATCCTTTCCGCCGAAGCCTTCGCCAAGCTTGAAGCCGCAGCAGGCCAACGTCCGCCGAGCTTTCCGGCTGCTGATGGAAATGTGAAAGTTCCCGCCGCCTGGTTGATCGAACACGCCGGTTTTCAGCGAGGCTACACCAAAGGCCGAGCCGGAATTTCTTCCAAACACACCTTGGCCATCATCAATCGTGGAGGCGCGACTACCAGCGAAGTTTTGGAGTTGGTAGCTGAAATTCAGGCAGGAGTTCAGGTTAAGTTTGGCGTCGGGCTTTTGCCGGAGCCAGTCTTTGTCGGGGTCAAAAGTTGAATGGCGGGCGTTGGAGAAGTGAAGTTAGTCCGCAATGCCAGCCGCCGAAGTTGTCAGGCGCTCTGTAGGTGCGTCCAACTTCAAGGACTTGGCAAGATATTCGTCAATCTCTTTCACGCCTTGCCGCAACAATTCTAGCTGATATGGCGTCAGCATCGTCGGATCGGACGAGGTATCTGGCTTCTGATTCAGTGAGTCTCTCAAAGCCAAAGCCGAAGGTGGCACTCCACCACTGTTCAAGTTCGTTTCCATGTTTCCTCCTTTTCGCAATTACGATTTCACCCTTTCAATCTCCGCGCCGACTGCGCGCAACTTTTCTTCGATCTTCTCGTAGCCGCGATCAATGTGGTAAACGCGATCAATCCAGGTTTCGCCTTGGGCAGCCAATCCCGCCAGCACCAGCGAAGCCGAAGCGCGCAAATCCGAAGCGATCAATTGCGCTCCGGTCAGCGGCGTCGGTCCGTGGACGTACGCCGAATGGCCATGAACGCGGATGCGCGCGCCCAGCCGTTGCAATTCACTGGCGTGCATAAACCGATTCTCGAAAATCATTTCGCTGACGACAGCGTCGCCTTCGGCCTGTGTCATCAAAGCCATGTACTGCGCCTGCATATCGGTCGGGAAGCC
>CAYLJQ010000319.1:0-7994 GCA_964383955.1 uncultured Heliomicrobium sp.
TTCATCACGAACATATTTAGCAAATGGCATCTTGACGCCTTCGGCCTTGGCTTGCGCCACCAAAGGTCTAGGATCTGAACCGTTTCCGATCAACCGCTCGCCATCTAACACTACCCACTGGCCCAGATATTCCTGCCAATGCTCGCGCAACCATTCAAATTCTTTCTCCAGATTCACGATGACGGAAGATGTTCTTACTTCTGGCAAAACGTTCGTGGCCATACCAAACCTCCAGAAAATCGAAGTCGGAAGCATTATGCGTAGATCAACAATGAACCGCAATGTGGAAATCGCTCAACGCTTACTTCAGCCGATCAACGGCCCAATCCAGCAAATCATTGGCTCGTGTTTCAGTTTCAGTTTCAGCTTCAGCAATCAAACGAATCATAGACTCCGTATTCGACGCGCGTATGTGAAGCCAGCCGTCAGGCCACGAAAGCTTGATGCCATCGCTCAAGTCAATCTCGTCTGCTCCGGCAGTTTCGGCTTCAGCGCGGATTTCGTTCAGCACAGAAAACAGCAAGTTGGGTGCGACAGGAACGTAGTGTTTTAACATTGTGTAGCGCGGCAGACTGGCGGCAAGCTCTGAAATTTTCGTTCCCGTTTTGGCCAGGTGTTCCAGGATCAAACCTATTGTGGCCGCTGCGTCATTCGTCGCATGAATTTCCGGAATTGCCACCGCACCGTTGCCTTCGCCGCCGAGCACGGCCTTGTGTTCCAGCATGGCTTCGGAAATGTAAGCCTGGCCTACCGGCGTGCGAACGACAGTGGAGTTGTGCCGCGCGGCAATGGCTTCAATAGTCCAGCTGGTTGAAAGATGTGTGACAACCACGCCTGGTTTTTGGCTGAGTTTGATTTCAGCAGCGATGGCCAGCGTCATTTCTTCGGATAATGCCTCGCCGGTTTCGGTAACGATGCCGATGCGCTCGCCATCGGCGTCGTGTGCAAAACCGATGTCGGCCTGTCCGGCTTTCACCACCGCGCGAAGCTGGGCCATTGTTTCGCGTTTCGGTTCAGGGTTGTGCGGAAACGGTGAGCCAATTTCATCGTTGATCGCCAGAACCCGGCAGCCCAATTCTTCCAGCCAACGCCGGCTGAGCAAGGCACAAGCTCCGTTGCAACAATCCACCGCGACAGTCAGTTTGCGAGCGCGAATCGCTTCAACATCGAAGGCTCGTTTCAGAACTTCGATGTGATGGGCAATGGCATCTTGCGTTTCAATTCCAGGGTGGATTTCGCTCCATTTGGCTTTGGTAAATTCGGCTTGGTGAAAAATGTCCAGCAGTTCCTCGGCTTGCCGAAGGCTCAAATACAAACCGTCGTTGCGAACAAATTTCAACGCATTCCATTGCGCGGGGTTGTGACCAGCGGTGATGGAAATGCCTCCGGCGGCTTTGAAGTGTTCAACCGCAAGCTGCATGGTCGGCGTTGGGCAAATGCCCAAATCAATCACTTCACACCCGGAAGCCAGCAAGCCCGATGCTACCGCTGCCCGAACCATTGGCCCGGAGCTTCTGGTGTCCCGGCAAATCAAAATTCTTGCGGAATTCAGATACGTGGCGAATGCCTGCGTGAAGGCAATCACCAGTTCGGGCGTCAAGGTTTCGCCAACAATCCCGCGAACTCCGGCAATGCCAATTTTGAGTGCTTTCATAACTTGTCGTCGTCAAATTCGGCGCAGGATGCCACGCCCGCTGTCTTCTGTGTTTCGCACCAGCAGCAACACCAGTATGGCACCGATCACTGGAATCACGCTTGCGCCGATCATAATCGGTGCAAATGAATAATGGTCCGCCACATAACCAATCAATTTTGTAGCCGCAATCGTTCCCAAACCTGCTGCTGTTCCACTCATGCCGCTGACAGTGGCAACGGCTTCATTTTGGAAAAGATCAGGCGCTAAAACAATCGCCATGGTCGAAAACGAAGCGTACGCAAATGTCGAAACCGCAAACAGCGCCGCAATCGCCCACAAACTGGAAGTGAAAATCGTCGGAATCAACAACGTCATTCCCGCTGCGCCAAAAACAATCACCGCTTTTCGCGCCCGCCCAATCGGCCAACCGCGTTTAATCAGCCAGCTGGACATTCCACCGCCAAAAAAATTTCCGAGGTCCGCAGCCAGGAAGGGAATCCAAAAGGAGAAAAGTGCAGTTTCCGCATCGAAGCCCTTGGCAACCAGATAAATTGCAAACCAGTCAGTAATGAAAAACCAGATCGGATCCGTAAAGGCTCGCGCGATAATTGTTCCCCAGGTTTGCGGCAGCCTTAACAATTGTTTCCAGCTTGGCCGTGAAGCGTTTGATTCTTCCTGGTCTTCCTGCCGCTCGCGCAAAATTTCCTGTTTCTCCTCTGGCGAAATGCGCGGATGCGATTCCGGCGGGTAATACAGTTTTCGCCATGCAATCAGCCAGAAGAAACCTAAAATTCCTGGGATGATGAATGCCGGTCGCCAGCCCCAGCGAAAGTAAATCGGCGCAATCAGAAAAGGTGCGATCGCTCCGCCAATCGAAGAGCCGCTGTCGAACAATGCCGTCGCCCATCCGCGCTCGCGTTTCGGAAACCATTCTCCAACCGCTTTGGTTGCGGCAGGCCAATTTCCCGATTCGCCCGCGCCCAACAGAAAACGGAATCCGGCGAAGCTTTTCCAGCCGGTGGCCAACGCCGTCAGCATGGAAGCAATGGAATACCAGATGACAGTAATCGTCAGTCCCTGTCGGACTCCTATTCGATCATGCAAGCGGCCAAAAAGAGTTTGGCCAAAGGAATAAGAAATGCGAAACGCGATTACCAAATCCGCGTAATCGCTGTTCGTCCAGCCGAAATCTTTTTTCAGGTAAGGAGACAGCGCCGAAAGCGTTTGACGGTCAATGTAATTGATGACCGTTGAAGCGAAGAGTATTCCGCCAATCCACCAGCGCAGTTTACAAATCGGTTTTTGTTTTGATTCCGTCATTGCAGCCAATCCTGTGTTTACACGTTCACTTCTGACAGCCCATCGCCTGGTGTTGAAATCATCACCGCGCCTTCGCTGGCGGCATCACGGTTTTGAGGCGCGTAAAAATCCTGTTGAATCCGGTCAACCAGCTTTGAGGCATTTTCAGTCGTCGTCAGCGCCAGCACATTTCCGCCAAAGCCTCCGCCCATCAATCGAGCGCCGTACACCTGAGAATCGGCGCGCAAGAGTTCGATCAACCGCTCCATCTGCGGCGTCGAAACTTCGTACAAATCGCGCAAGCCGGCGTGGGTTTGGTTAATCAGTTCACCCAATTGCCGCATTGCAATTTCTTCGACTTGGTCAGTGCGCAGCAATTGGATCGCGTATTTGACTCGCCAGACTTCCTCCAAATGATGAAGCGCACGGTCGCGAATTTTCAGTGGAGAGTTGCGGCGCTCAGCAACCAAAGCGGGAAAACTGAGTTCGCAATCCCGAAACGCTCTTGGGTTTGTCGAATTTAGCTCGTCCAGCGACATTGCTTCCGGTAACTGCTCAATCAATGCTTTCAAGGTTTCCGGCGTTTTCAAAACTCCATCGCGTAACAGTGCCACAGCGTAGCGCCAATCAATAAACCAATGCGGATGTTGCGTGTCCCAAGCTTGAATCAACGCCGGAATGATCACACGCGAAACCGCCGCGCGTTCGTTGTATTCCAACATCACTTCGCGGCCTTTGTCGGCGGCTTGCGTAAAAAACGTCACCCAGCGAAATCGTTCAGAAGGCAGCGGCACGGCTTCAGCGCGGTTGTCAGCATACGTCAGATGAACGGCCTGATGCCGTTTTGCCAGACAGATTGCCGCGTGGTCCAGCGAACCGCCACGGGTGCCCAAAAACCATTCAGCCTGCGAAGAATCCTGCGCCAGTTCCACAAGCTGAAACTGGATTTGATTTGCCATGCGAATGGCTGCGCCAGCCAGCACAACCAGCGCAGACGAAGATGACGCGCCGCTGGCAGCGGGAATTGTCGAATCAATCAGAAAGTGGAAGCCATTTTTGATGCCTTCACCGAATTTCCATTGCGCGAAGCTGATTGCGCCTTTGACGTAATTGCTCCAATGCGAAGCGGGAACCGGGCGATTGAAAACAAACTCCGGCCAGCTTTGTTCCTCTCGTTTGGGTGGCTGAATTTCTCTGAGCGAAAACTCGAATGGCTGAAAGCCGTCGTTTGTCGAAGCGCCCCGAACTTTTCCACCCTCAGTCGGGCGGATAAGCATCGTCATCGCGTGTTCTTTGCTGCCAAACGCCAGCGAAGCCGTCGGCAGATACGACACATAATCCACGTGTTCGCCCAGAATATTGATTCTTGCAGGAGCGCGCAAAACAGTTACGCCGCCTTCGCCATACAACTGGTGAAAGCGGCGTTGCAACGATCCCAGGTTGGATACATTATCGACTGACATCTTCGGCAAGTGACTTCAATTGTTGAGTGCGGTGCTTGGTTTCTTGATCAAGACATGTGTATTTGATCAGCGGCTGCATGCTGCCGCCATCAAAAGTGAAAGCATCACAGTCGCAATGAGCGTCACGAAACTTTATCCAGGCCAGTTGTGCTGACTTCAGCTTTGGCTTGTGCCCAGCCGTCAGCTTGGTCATGGTTTGCTGATAAATTTTGTTCAGCTCTGTATCGGCTTTTCTATATTCATCCTGTGCGCAACGATTCATTTCGTGTTGCGTCATCAGGTTGCCGCAAGGATGTTCAGGTTGTTTTGAACAGGCTTTTGTTGAGCTGGAAAGCCGATAGGCAAAAGCAAAACAAGAAATCCGAGAACCATTAAACTTACCACTTTCATATCCTTCTCCTATCCAGCGCATTGGGCCAACCAGAGTGCCCGGTAATACCGCATCAACCGAAGCGGGTCGGACGTCTCAGGAATTTCGGCCAGACAATAACGGTTGTAGCCGGCGGCTTTCATCATCCTGAACAGATCGCGCCAGGGATATTCCGGCTTCCACAATTCGTTGATGTGGGAATTCAGCAAATACGGCTTCAGCATTTCAAAGCCCGGTTTGATCGAACCGTTGATCAAATCTTCCGGGTTTGAATTCCAACAGACGCCGACGCTGGGGTGGTTTGCGGCTTTCATCATCGCAGCCATTCGCAGCGGATGGCTGGAATCGCGCCCGTGAACCTCCACCCAGATTTCAACGCCTGCCGGTTTGGCCGCTTCGCCGCATTCACGCAAAGCCGCGCCAATTTGCGCGATGGTTTTTTCTTCGGGAACCTCTTTGGGGATTCCGTTGGGACGGACTTTGACACCCAGCGCGCCAATGTCGTGCGCCAGTTCGATGAAGCGTTTGCACTCGTCAATATTTTTGCGGACGACGGTTTGGTCCGGCGAATGAAATTCGCAAACGCTGCCCAGGCTCAGCAGCCGTACTTTCGATCCGGCAAAGCTGGCTTTGACTTCGGCGCGCTGCTGTTTGCTCAAGCCGGGCTCAACGCCGTGTTTGTGAGTGGTACGCAATTCGACGGCTTCAAATCCGGTGGCTTCGCAATTTTTGATGAGCGTCGGAATGTCCCAGTCTTTGGCCAGGTTGTACGTCACCAAGCCAAGTTTGAATCCTCCTCCGCCAAGCGCCGGGTTGGAAGTCTTTTGCGGCGAAGCGTTCGCTGTTTTGGCCAGCGCAAAGGCTCCGGTGGTGGCCAATCCGGCCTGCAAAAAGTCTCGTCGTGATGGTTTGTGCATAATCTTTGGCGGTGATAAGTTGCGCGACTCGCAACCGGGTTTGAATCAGGAGGAAATTTGATTGTTTCGTTGATCGTCGCAATGGACAAACGACGCGGCATTGGACGCGAAAACCAACTGCCGTGGCGGCTGTCCGCTGATCTAAAAAAATTCCGCGAACTGACCATGGGACATCACATCATAGTCGGGCGGAAAACCTTTGAATCCATTGGCAAACCGCTTCCGGGCAGACAGATGGTCATCGTCACTCGCGACCTGGATTTTCGCGCGGAAGGTTGCGCGGTCTGTCATTCGCCAGCGGAAGCCATTGAACTGGCCGCTTCGCGCGGCGAAAGCGAAGTGTTTGTTTGTGGGGGAGCGGAAATTTATGCGCAAACCATTGCGCAGGCGGATCGGCTTTATCTGACTTTGGTGGATGCCGAAGTTGAAGCCGACACGTTTTTTCCGGAATTCGACCCGCAAAGTTGGAGCGAACGGGAAAGTGCTTTTCATCCGGCGGACGAAAAGAACCAATTCCCGTTCTCTTTCAAGTTGCTGGTTCGACAATGACTGGTTTACGAGCTTCGACCGGCAATCAATCTGTATAAAAACAGCAAAACGATTGCGCCGATGACAGACATAATGAATCCGGCTGTGTAATTTCTGGCTCCGAATAGCATGCGTCCCAGATAGGTTCCGATAAACGAACCGGCGATGCCAAGCAAAGCAGTCATAATCAATCCCATTGGATCTCTGCCGGGCAAAACAAAACGGGCAACGAGGCCGACAATCAGACCGATGACTGCTATCCAGATTAACGACATGAGATCGTACATAGTTTATGTCTCCTTGGGCTTGACGTTGACGGGGTCAACGAGAGGTTTTGATTTTCTATTTGTTTACCACGAAGGAAGTTAAAGCGGGCGCATTCTAAACCGAACCGCAGTCAATTCAAATGTTATGAAGCAATATCTTGATCTGCTGGCGCACGTGATGGAACACGGCGTCCAGAAAACCGACCGAACTGGAGTCGGAACCATCAGCACTTTCGGTTACCAAATGCGGTTTGATCTGACCGCAGGCTTTCCTGTTGTGACGACCAAAAAACTGCATTTGCGTTCGATCATTTACGAACTGCTGTGGTTTTTGCGCGGAGAAACCAACATTCAGTATTTGAAAGAAAATCGCGTCAGCATCTGGGACGAATGGGCCGACGCTGAAGGCAATTTGGGGCCAGTGTATGGCAAACAGTGGCGAAGCTGGGAAACCAGCGACGGTCGCAGCCTTGACCAGATCAGCCAGGTGATCAGCCAGATCAAATCCAATCCCGATTCCCGGCGATTGATTGTTTCCGCCTGGAATGTTGGCGAACTGGACAAAATGGCGCTGACGCCTTGTCACGCGATGTTTCAGTTTTACGTTGTTGAAGAAAAGTTGTCGTGTCTGTTATTTCAACGCTCGGCAGATTGTTTTCTGGGCGTGCCGTTTAACATCGCCAGTTATGCGTTGCTGACCCACATGATTGCGGAGCAGTGCGGCTTGGGTGTTGGCGAATTCATCTGGACGGGAGGCGATTCCCACATTTACCTGAATCATTTGGAACAGGTGAAGCTGCAATTGTCCCGGCAACCGTTTCCGTTGCCCCGGTTGAACATCAAACGAAAGCCGGATTCGATTTTTGATTACCAGTTCGAAGATTTTGAACTGGTGAATTACCAGTCGCATCCGTCAATTGCTGCGCCGATCGCCGTGTAACTTTCATTTTGCGTGAGCGTGCGGATCGCCTTCGGCCAAAACCAAATCTTCTGGCCAAGCCAGTTCCACGCCTTGTTGAACCAACCGTCGCTGAAAATCGGCCAGCAGAGTTTCGTCACGGTAAACTTGTCGCGGTGAAATCTGCTTTTCAAGACAAACTGCCGCCAGTGAACCGGCAGCTTCGCCGATGTTCCATTCCACCGGGTGCAGCCGGTAGCAGCCATTTGTGATGTGGGTCGTGCCGATGTTTTTGCAAGCAGGCAGCAGGTTTTCCATTCGCTGCGGAATCAGTGCGCCAAGCGGAATTTGAAAGGGGAGCGAGCCAACATCAATGTAATTGTCCCCACCTGTCGAAGGGTGTAGGTCAATTCGGTAATAGCCGATGCCGACGGAATCGCGGTAACGTTCAGCCAGCGTTTGGTCTGGCCGCAAAGCTTCGGCGACGTGTTGTTCGACGACGGTAAATTCGGCTTTGATCCGGCGTGATTCCCGAATGTAAGGCATTTTCGCCAGCCCATCATTTGATCCGGTCAGATCGCCGCGTAATCGCAAGCCGGGAAATCCCAAACCGCCAT
>CAYLJQ010000320.1:0-7989 GCA_964383955.1 uncultured Heliomicrobium sp.
ATATCCAGATTCGCGTGGTAAAACGAACGGATTGTTCCGATGTCTTCCCAATACCCATCAAACAAATATCCTTGAACATTGTATTTGCCGATGGCTGCCGGAATGATTTCACCGCCAAAATCCGTGTAAGCCGTTCCCTTCAGCATTTCGCGCAACGCCGAATACTTGAAAACGTAAACGCCCATGGAAGCAATGAATGGACGATTTTCAGCTTCTTCCTCGCTCAAACCCAGCTTGGACGTGTCCACGCGCATTGCTTCCAGTTCGTCGCCTGTCGGCTTTTCGCGAAACTCCGTAATCTTTCCCGTATCATCCGTTTTCAAGAGTCCAAAGCTGGAAGCACGCGAATGATCTGTGGGAATGACGGAAATCGTCACATCGGCATTGGTTGCGCGGTGATGCGCCAAAAACTTGCTGTAATCCATTTGGTACAGATGGTCGCCGGAAAGAATGACGACTTCGCCCGGATTGAAATCTTCGATGTGCATCAATACCTGGCGCACGGCGTCGGCTGTTCCCTGAAACCAGTTTCTGTTTTCAGGAGTTTGTTCGGCGGCCAAAATTTCAACGAATCCATCGGAAAACCGGCTGAAGCGATAGGTTCGCGCAATGTGCCGGTTTAGCGACGCTGAATTGAATTGCGTGAGAACATAAATGTAGTGAATTCCGGAGTTGATGCAGTTGGAAACCGTGATGTCTATCAATCTGTATTTTCCGCCTAGCGGCACGGCTGGTTTCGAACGTTGCTGCGTCAACGGAAAGAGACGCGAACCCGCGCCACCACCAAGTATCACAGCAAGAACTTGTTTGCCCATTGTGGACTCCTTGTCGAATTGCGGTTTATGGATTTTTTATTTGGGGACTGGCAGTTGCGGCGTTTTCATTTTTCTCTTGTTGGTAGCAACAAAGTCCGCAACCGACCTGCTTGGCTCATCAGACTGACCTGAGCTAAGCTTGAACGTGGCGAGCATAAGTAAGCCTATTCCCTTTTTCAAGAGAAGTGATGACAGAAGACACTCATTCCACAATCAACCTTCACAATCGGTGGGCACAATCTGGAATCCCAAAGGTCGCTTTGGAATCAACAGTTATCGCTCATGGCCTGCCAGCGCCTCATAATCTGGAAACCGCGCGCGACTGCGAATCCGCCGTCCGCGAATCCGGCGCGCAAGCCACAACCATCGGCATCATCGCCGGCCAGCCGGTCATCGGCCTAAGCGAGGCACAGATTCGTGAAATCGCCAGCCGCAACGATGTCGCCAAAGTAAATTTGGCGAATCTGGGGGCGGTAATCGCACAAAAACGTTGGGGAGCCACAACTGTCGCTTCCAGTTTGTATTTCGCTGCAATTTCCGGAATCCGGGTTTTCGCCACCGGCGGCATCGGCGGCGTTCATCGCGGAGCCAGCGACAGTTTCGACGTTTCGGCGGACTTGAACGCGCTGGCTCGCTTTCCGGTCGTCACAGTTTGCGCAGGAGCCAAAGCAATTCTGGATTTGCCGAAAACTTTAGAAGTGCTGGAAACGTTGGGCGTGCCGGTGGTTGGTTATCAAACCGATGAACTGCCCGCATTCTATTCACGGTCAAGCGGCTTGAAACTTGATTTACGCGCTGACACGCCGGAAGAAGTTGCGGCCATTGCGACCAGCCATTGGCGGCTGGGATTCCCGACTTCCATTCTGGTCGTCGCGCCTGTTCCCCCCGAAGATGAAGTTCCCGCCAGCGAAATCCAGCATGAAATTGAGGATGCGCTGGTTGCGGCTTCAGTACAAAACATCACTGGTAAAGCCGTCACCCCGTTTTTGCTCTCGCGCATCGCTGCTAAAACTGAAGGCCGCGCTTTGCGCGCAAACAAAGCCTTGCTGATCAACAATGCCCGCATTGCCGGGCAAATCGCCATCGCATTTTCAAAACAGGAGTAAGCGCAGTGAACCTCGATGACATTCGCCACCTTTTTGATTACACCGAGTACGCCAACCGCCTGGTGCTGGACGCCGCCGAACAACTAACGGACGAACAGCTTCGCCAGGATGTCAAAATCAGCCACGTTTCGATTTTCGGCACGCTGGCCCACATGGCCGGAGCCGAATGGGTTTGGCTATCGCGCTGGCAAGGAACTTCGCCATCGGAAATCTGGAACGACAAAACGTTTGCGGACCTGGCGGCTTTGCGGGCCCGCTGGCAGCAGATCGAATCGGAACGTAGAGCGTTGCTGGAAACGCTGACAATGGATGCTCTGCACAGCGAACTAAGCTACAAAAACATCAAAGGCGATCCATTCAATTTGCCGTTGGTTTTGCAAATGCAGCATGTCGTCAATCACGCCACACTGCATCGCGGCCAGGTTGTAGGAATGATTCGCCAACTCGGCATAACGCCGCCAGCGGTGGATCTGCTGTTTTACCTGCTGTCACAAAAGAAATAATAACCTCCCACGAAGCCAGACGAATAAGCACGAAGAAACACAAAACCATCCACGGCTGCCTTCGTGTTTTCTTCGTGTGGCTTCGTGGGAGAATTCCGCAAACCCACTTTGAAGATTATCGCCATCGCCCTCAATACATTCCGCGAATCGGTGCGCGACCGCGTGCTGTACAACCTTGTATTCTTTGTCGCGCTGATTGTTCTGGCTGCAATGGTCGTGGGCCGCATCGCCGTCGGCCAGGAAGCCAAAATCATCATTGACGTAGGCCTGTCGGCGACTTCTGTCTTTGGATTGCTGATCGCCATCTTCATCGGCATCGGGCTGGTGTCGAAAGAAATCGAAAAGCGCACCTTGGCCGTCATCCTGTCGAAACCTGTTCGGCGGTCGCAGTTCATCCTGGGCAAGTATTTGGGATTGTGTCTGACCTTGCTGGTCAATACTGCGGCAATGACGGCGGCAGTGATGCTGGCGTTGGTGTTTTCCAAAGGCGGATTCAGTTCTGTGCAATTGGGATTGTGGCCAGCGGCGTATTTGATCTTTCTGGAATTGGCGGTGATGACTGCGGTCGCGTTGCTGTTTTCGTGCTTTTCGTCTCCGGCGCTGTCGGCGTTGTTCACGCTGCTGATTTTCCTGATTGGCCGTTGGAGTCCCGACTTGAAACTGTTTGCCGAAACAGCAAGTTCCGGTTTAACCAGAATGATCAGCCGCGCGCTTTATTACCTGCTGCCAAATCTGGCGAGTTTCAATTTCATCAACGAAGCCGCGTATGGCGAATCGGTTCCGGCGCGGCTGCTGGCTGGCAACACGGTTTACGCCAGTTGCTACATTGCGGCTTTACTTGCTGCCGCAGTGCTGATTTTCGAGCGGAGAAATTTCAAATGAGATCAACCGGATCAGCACCACGCGCGGTAGCAAGCAGATATTCTTCGGCGGGCACGTTTCTGGTGCTGGCTGCCAGTATCGCGTTAAGTGTGACAACGCAAAACTGGCTGGATTCGCAAAACCGTTTGCCGCTGATTCCCGAAGACTCGCTGTACATCCGTTCCGGTGAAACGCTGAAGCGCGCCAGCCTTGGCTTCACCGGTTTGATGGCTGACGCCTACTGGATCAACACCACGCTGTATTTTGGCGAAAAGTTTCAGCAACAGCGGCTAGCTGGCGAACAGTTCGACATCAGCCGCCTGGACTTGCTGAAAGCGATGCTGGAACTGGTGACCGAACTCGATCCGCGCCACGTGGCGGCGTATCGTTTCGGCGGATTTTTTCTGCAATACAGCAACCCGGCAGAAGCCATCAACTTCATCCAGCAAGGCATCCGCAATAACCCAAATGAGTGGCGGCTGTATCAAGATTTAGGCTTCGCATTGTGGCGGCTTGGCCAATTTCGCCAAGCCGCCGAAGCGTATTCGCGCGGCGCTCAATTGCCGGGGTCACCGGAGTGGATGCAGCCGATGGCCGCGACAATGCTTGCCAAAGGCGGCGACCGCGAAACCGCGCGGCAACTTTTCCAGCGGCTGTACGAAGAAAGCAACGACGGATTCGTCCGCCAAGTGTGTGAAGAGCAATTGCAACTGCTCAACAATCCACAATCGCAACAATGACCGCCATTGAAATCGAAAACCTGACGCAAGACTTTTTGACCGGTTTCTGGCGCAAACGTCCAGTGCGTGCGTTGGACGGCTTGAGCCTGCAAGTCCAATCCGGCGAAGTCTTTGGTTTGCTAGGCCCCAATGGCGCTGGCAAAACGACGACGTTCAAAATTTTGATGGGACTGATTCGTCCAACCGGCGGCAAAGCGCAAATTCTCGGCGCAGAGGTTCAGGATGTGAAGGTCCGCCAGAGCATCGGTTACTTGCCCGAACAGCCGTATTTTTACGATTACCTGACAGCGCGCGAATTTCTGGTGTACTGCGGCGCGCTATGCGATTTGCCCAAAACCGAAACCAGCCAGCGAGCCGACGAACTGCTTCAGCTTGTCAGCCTGACAGATTCTGCTGACAAACAACTTCGCAAATTTTCCAAAGGGATGTTGCAGCGCGTTGGCTTGGCGCAGGCGTTGATCAACAATCCGGAAGTCTTGTTTCTGGATGAACCGATGTCGGGGCTTGATCCTTTGGGCCGTCGCGAAGTGCGTGATTTGATCGTCAATCTGCGCAATCGCGGCAAGACGATTTTCTTTTCGTCGCACATCCTGACGGACGTTGAAGCCATGTGCGACCGCGTGGCCATTTTGAACAAAGGCCGCCTGATCGAATCCGGCAAGCTTTCGGAAATCCTGAAAACGCGCAGCAATGAAATTGAAGTTGTGGTCAGCGGCGTCAGTGAAACCGCCTTGTCCGAATTCCCTGCCGCTTCCGCAACGCCCGAAGTCGTGCGGATTCGTCTGAAAGACGATCACGATTTGGCGCGCTTGCTGGAACTGACGCACCAAGCCGGTGGCCGAATCGTTTCGGTCAATCCTGTTCGTGAATCCTTGGAAGATTTGTTTGTGCGGGAAGTAAAAGGCGTATGATGGTTTGGCAGAGCTATCTCGGTTTCCAAACTCTCAGGTGTGTGACCGAATCAAAATCTTCATCGTTCGTGGCAATATCCGTCAATCCTAATTTTTCCATCACAGCAACAGTTAGAGCATCATTAGTTAAAAGCTGATGCTGAATTGAACAGTCTGCAGCTCGCTCCAACAATTCAAGCGTAAGCGGTTCGACATGAAGCTTGAGCGCACGAACCAATTCAACAACTTTCTTGTGCTCAGAAAGCGTGGAAATCAAATGGCCTTGCTGCTGCAATCGCCCAGCATTATGTTTCGGGTCATAACGCACTTTCGCCTCTGCCAGCATCACTTTATGAATCGCCTCTGCCTATTGCCACAGTTGAAGTCATCGCTACAACTTCAGCTTTTTCAACCCGTTCAAGGAATTCAGAACAGATATTTGATAGTGCAACGTCAGTTGTTGCTGTCGTCAGGTGATAGAAAAAGATATTGGCATCAACGAAGCAACTTGAGCCGGATGGAATGTTCGCCAACATAAAAGCTAAGCCTCAAATAAATCGTGTTCTCTATTATTCATCAGGTCAGCTAGAACATCCGGTTCAAGTACCAAGCGATTCCGTCTTTGCCGGTCAACTATGCTCTCGCGCTCCCCGTCTTCTGTTATATCTTCAATATTTTTAGCCATCTCACGAGCAATTTGCGGATCAATCTGAATTGGGTTGGGCAGCAACTCATCTACTGAGCGAATAGTTTCCAGCTTTAAGTACACTTTGTCTTTTTCCTTCAACTCAGTCAGCGGCCGGACAGGTTTCAGAACGCCAGCTTCATAAATAGCTTCAACGGCAATAGTCATTTTATACCTCCAACTGCATTCTATTTGGCAAGCGAGTCTGCGTCTAGCAGCAAGAACGAGCGCCGGTTCGCCAAATCCCGCCGCCAGCGGCTATAATCCCGCTTTATTTTTTGAAGTTCGAAAACGTCACCATAACCAAATGCTGAAAAAGTTTCTCGCAGTTTTATTCCTATTTTGTGTTTGCCAGCCGCTGGCGATTGGGCAGTCTTCGGAACTCAATCAACTAATTGACGGGTTGCAGGCGAAGTACAACAAACTGGCTTCGCTGTCGGCGGATTTCACGCAGATTTACAACTCCGGCAGCCAGACGCGCCGCGAAAGCGGCCGCGTGCTGCTGAAAAAGCCCGGCAAAATGCGCTGGGATTACACTTCGCCCGAAGCCAAGTTGTTCATTTCCGATGGCAAAACGCTGTACGAATACGTTCCGGCGGACAAGTACGCTTCTAAAAGTTCGATCAAGGATTCCGGCGATATGCGCGCGCCGTTTGCGTTTCTGCTTGGGCGCGGAAATTTGCGGCGCGATTTCAAAACCATCGAATTTGCCAAAGAAGCTCCAGCGCGTGCAGGCAACAAAGTGCTGCGAATGGTTCCCAAACGAGCAGCAGACTTTCGCGAATTGCTGGTCGAACTTGAACCGGCAAGCCTGCAAATCGCGCGGCTGACATTGATCGAAAGCGGCGGTTCGCGGTCTGACTTTCTGTTTTCCAACTTGCAGGAAAATCCGCCGGTCAACGCCGCGCAATTCATCTTCAAGGCTCCGGCGGGCGTCGAAATCAGAAACAATTGAGGTTCTTTACCGACTCCCGTTTACCGAATCCCGACTACTCTTTTTTGAATGACTAAACTTCATATTTTTTCTGACTTTGACGGCACGATCTCTGAAAAAGACACGCTGGTGTTTCTGGCGACAAACCTCGGTGGTGGCCCGAAGATGGTCGAAACCATTGGCCGGTTAATTCGCTCAGGCGAATTGACCTTGAGTGAAGGCATCGCCGCAGAAATGCGCAGCATTCGCCGCCCCTTTGCCGAGGCTGAAGCATTGTTGCGCGAACAAGTGCGGATTGACCCCGGCTTTGTTCCTTTTGCTGCGTGGTGTGAATCGAAAGCCCTTCCGCTGACGATTTTGAGTGCGGGCTTTCATCAACTGATTGACCTGTTCATTCGCCGTGAAGAGTTTCCGCATCTGGAAGTTCTGGCCAACACCTTGAAGCCAAACGAAGAAGTTGGCTGGCAATGCGTTTTCCGAGACAAAACCGATTGGGGACACGACAAATCCGTAGCGATCAAAGCCGCGAAAAAACGCGGCGAATATACAATCTTCATTGGTGACGGGCTGTCCGATCGTGGGGCCGCCGATGTTGCCGACGAAGTTTTCGCCAAACATTCGCTGGTCGAACATTGCCGCCATCGCAAAATCAACTTTCACGAATTTCAAACCTTCGATGATGTTTTGAAGCAATTGCAGGGCAGGTTCTAGAACATGAGCACGCTGATTCTAAGTCAACAAAGCGAACAGCATGAATTGCAACGCCGCCGCGAAGAGTTGGCGCAACTGGAAGCCGACATTTCCCAGCGCGATTCGCAACTGGCCGGTGTCAAAGTCGGCTTAAGCGCGTTCGAAGTGCGGTATTTGACCGTCGTCGGCAATCGGTACGACGAACTGGCGAAAATCGAAAAACAAATCGCCAAGCTGCAAGGTCTGGATTTTGACGAAAACTACGATGGCGATTCCCTGGCCGATGACGAAGTCGGATGCGGCCAAAACCGCCTGCACACCGACAAGCTGAAAAAACTGTACAAGGAAGTTGCGCGGAAGTTTCATCCTGATCTAGCTTCGTGCCCGCAAGAGCGGCAGCATCGCCACCAGTTGATGATCGAAGTGAACAGCGCTTACGAATCCGGCGCGGAAGAAAAATTGCAGGAGTTGCTGGAAGCAGGAGCCAGCCTGGAAGCCGTCGAAACCAGCGGCGCAATGTCTGCCGAAATGATTTTGCTACTGCGCAAAATTGCCGAAGCCAAACAGCGGTTGAACGAACTGGAAACCGAAATTTCAGACACATTGGCGTCGGAAATTTACAAGCTCAAGCTGCGCGTCGAAAGCGCCGAAGTATTGGAAGAAGATTTGTTTGCCGACCTGGTGGCGCAAGTGGATCGGCAAATCAGAAAAGCACAGAACCGTCTGTTCCATCTGCAACCGATTTTTGACGGCGAACACGCCGAA
>CAYLJQ010000321.1:0-7974 GCA_964383955.1 uncultured Heliomicrobium sp.
GGAAAAGAAACAACCGATTCGCCAATGGGATCCGCTGTTTGCTGAATTGTTCAATCACTCCGACAAAATCAAGATGGAACTGACGAACACTGCCAAAGGTGTCAAGGTTACGGAAACGTCGGCTGATCCTTACGTCGTCAAACTGATTCAATCGCACGCGGCAGGCGTTTCGGAATTCGTCAAAGAAGGCGGATCGATCATGCACAAAGAACATCCACTGCCTGACGCTCCGAAAAAAGAAGAAGCGGCTTTTGTTGGCAAAGGCGACGGTGTTGAAACCTGCCCGGTGACGGGCGAACCGGTCAACAAAAACATCAAATTCGGGTTCTTTGGCCGCACGGTCTATTTCTGCTGCGAAAGCTGCCTGGAAGCCGCAAAGAAGAATCCTGAAAAATTCATCAAGCCGTAATTCGTAAAACAAATTGAACCAACACGCGAGAAGGCATTGGATAGAATTCCAGCCTTCTCGCGTTTTTGTTTAGGCATGTGAATTGCTCTTTGCTCGATCTGAAATGGGTAAAGTCAATTGTTGAAAGCTTCGGAACCCGAATCGAAGCGTTTAATTGACGATTCTTTGTATGGGGGCAGAACGTTCTTGATGAAACATGTTTTGCGCCGATACGGCCCAATCAGTTTTTAGGAGAGAAGCTCAGTGGAGCAAACATAAGGAGAGCAATGAAAGCAAAAAAAGCCAAATCGAAAGATTCCAAAACGAAGAGTTCGAACATTGTCTCAACCACGCCTGATCCGCCCGATCCGCCCGATCCGAATGATAACGTGCTGGATAACCTGGCAGATGTCGGAGGTCGGCACATGCAACACGAACGGCGTGATCATCATTCAGTCAATCCTGGATTGTCCGGCGGCGATTTGGATGCCGCCTGGCAGGAAGCGGAAAGTACTGGCGAAGAAACGCCGGGCGGCCATGCGCCGACGCCCGATCAAGACGAAGTGGATGAAATTGGGCGCGCTTACGGAATGGAAATTCCAGACAACGAGGAATTGCATACGCACGACGAAATTCTGGGCAAACGCGACGCTCACCGATGGGAGCTCGACAAACGTTCCACCAATCAATCAACCGATGAAATCTGAAGCTGAACTTGCGGCGAGCGTAAACTATGAGAAGCGATAGCAAAACGTTGCGTCCGGTACAAAATGGTTCTCAAATCGAAGCTGCCAGGTCAGCGGGGCTGCGTTATTTCACAGATCAAAAACCAGGGTTGCAGCGGAAGCGTGCGGGCAAAGGATTTGCTTATTACACGGCAGAGGGAAAATTGATTCGTGACGGGGAAACCCTGGGGCGAATCAAGGCGCTGGCAATTCCTCCAGCCTGGACTGACGTTTGGATTTGCCCACAAGCTAACGGCCATTTGCAGGCGACGGGACGCGATGCCCGTGGCCGCAAACAGTATCGCTATCATGCTCGCTGGCGAAGCACGCGCGACGAAACCAAGTATGATCGTATGTTGGAATTCGGCCAGGTTTTGCCGGCGATCCGTAAACAAACTGAACACGATTTATCTTTGCCAGGCCTGCCAAGAGTGAAGATTCTGGCGACAATCGTCCGTTTGCTGGAAACGACTCTGATCCGTGTTGGCAACGAAGAATACGCTCGCAGCAATAATTCTTTCGGATTAACCACGATGCGCAACAAGCACGTGAAAGTAAACGGCCACAAAATCCGATTCCGCTTTTTGGGCAAAAGCGGAATTACTCACGATGTTGATCTGGCGGACAAACAATTGGCGAAAGTCGTCAAACATTGCCGCGATTTGCCGGGCCAGGAATTGTTTCAATACCTGGATGAAAATGGCGAAGCCCAATCCATCAATTCAAGTGACGTCAACGATTACTTGCGGGAAGTTGCCGGAAGCGATTTCACTGCCAAGGATTTTCGCACCTGGGCAGGCACGGTACTGGCTGCGATGGCATTGCAGGAATTCAACGAGTTTTCGTCGCAAACCGAAGCCAAGCGGCATATTGTCAAAGCTATCGAAACCGTGGCCACCCGGTTGGGTAACACGCCCGCTGTCTGCCGCAAATGTTATGTCCACCCGACTGTGTTGGAAACCTACCTTGAAGGGAATTTGCTGGAAGCATTGCAACAACGCGCGGAACAGGAACTGTCCCGCCGATTGCATAAATTGCAGCCAGAAGAAGCCGCTGTATTGGCGTTATTACAGCAGCGGCTAAAGCGGGAAGCAGCGCGAAAAACATCTGCCTGAGGATCAGGTCAGCAAATGCGCGGCAATTGTTCGCCGCTGAACATATCCACAATGCGCATGGCACCGATGCGGCTTTTCAGCATTACCAATGGCTGGGCAATGTTCGTTACTGCGCCAATCAAGGACGCATTCGCATCGCGCGAATGCGAATTGATGATTGTGAGTGCGCGTTCTGCTTGCGTGGCCGGCAGAAAAGCGATGAAGCGGCCTTCGTTGGCCAGATACATCGGATCAAGGCCCAGAATTTCACAGGCTCCTTTCACATCTTCACGAACCGGGATGGCAGTTTCTTCGATCTGAATTTGCCGGTTGGTCGATTCGGCGATTTCAACCAGCGCGCTGGTTAAACCGCCGCGCGTCAGATCACGCAGGCAATGAAGTTCCAGCCCATCATCCAGCATCGCCTGAACAACGCCATTTAATGGCGCGCAATCGCTTTCAATCTGGCTTTCAAATTCCAGCCCTTCGCGTTTAGCCATAATCGCCACTCCGTGCCGGCCAAGATCGCCGCTCAGCAGAATCACGTCACCCGCCTGAACGCTGTTGGGATTGATCGCCAGCGGGTGTTCGACAACGCCGATGCCTGCCGTGTTGATGAAAATGCCGTCGCCTTTGCCTTTGTCCACGACTTTGGTGTCGCCTGTGACAAGCTGCACGCCTGCCACATCTGCCGCGCGTTTCATGGATTGAATGACGCGCCACAGGGTTTCCATGGGCAAACCTTCTTCCAGAATAAAACCGGCGCTCAAATACAACGGACGTGCGCCGCACATGGCCAGATCATTGACCGTGCCGTTGATGGCCAGCGAACCAATGTCTCCGCCGGGGAAAAATAACGGACGCACAACATACGAATCCGTCGTGAACGCCAGCCGCTGGTTGCCCACGGCAAAACTGGCTCCGTCGTGGCGCGCGGCCAGCAGTGAGTTGGAAAATGCAGGCACAAACACCGTTTCGATCAGTTGATGCATTAACTTGCCGCCGCCGCCGTGCGCCAACAGCACTTGCGGATATTGCTGAATCGGCAATGGGCAAACCGGATTGAAGTCTTGAAAATCAGCCATCGCTTTTTGCTCCTGTCCAATCGTTAAGCAGCCGCAATTTGGGGTTGAATCCGGCGGTAACGGTAATAGGCCGCGCACGCCCCTTCGCTGGAAACCATCGGTGCTCCAAGCGGCATTTCCGGCGTGCAGCGTGTGCCGAAAGCCGGGCATTCGTGCGGCTTGCTGACGCCCTGCATAATCAACCCGCTAATGCACTCGGCAGGCTCTTCGGCGGTGTAATCGCGCAGCTCAAATCGCAACTCGGCGTCGAATTCTCGATAGTCTTCGCTCAATCCCAAACCGCTTTGCGGGATTTCGCCGACACCGCGCCATTTGCGCGGGACAATGGCGAACACTTTGCTGACCAATTCCTGCGCCGGGCGATTGCCTTCGCGGCGAACAGAGCGCGCGTATTGGTTTTCAACCTCCGCGCGGCCCTCTTCCAATTGCTGCACGCACATCAGCACGCCTTGAAAAATGTCCAGCGGTTCAAATCCCGTCACGACAATCGGCACGTGATATTTTGCCGCAATCGGTTCGTATTCGGTGTATCCCATCACCGTGCAAACGTGACCAGCGGCCAGAAAGCCCTGCACGCGATTTGACGGCGAAGACAGAATCGCTTCCATGGCGGGCGGAACCAGCACGTGCGAAACCAGCAGCGAAAAGTTTCGGATATTTTGTTGCGCGGCTTGATACACGGCCATCGCATTGGCAGGCGCGGTTGTTTCAAAGCCGACAGCGAAAAAGACGACCTGTTTCGCGGGATTTTCGCGGGCGATTTTCAGACAATCCAGCGGTGAATACACGATGCGAACGTCTCCGCCGCCCGCTTTCACAACAAATAAATCTTTTTCTGATCCCGGCACGCGCAGCATGTCGCCGAACGAGCAAAAGATGACATCCGGGCGCGAAGCAATCGCAATCGCCTTGTCTATCAATTCAATTGGCGTCACACAGACAGGGCAGCCTGGCCCATGAACCAGCGTGATTTGTTTCGGCAGCAATTCGTCAATGCCGAATTTGACGATGGCGTGCGTTTGGCCGCCGCAAATTTCCATCAGCGTCCAGGAGCGCGTGGTGATTTCGGCAATCGCTTTGGCGAACGCATGCGCGCCGCCTGCTTCACGGTATTCATCCACGAATCTCATGCCGCCTCCGCTTCGGTCAGCTCGGCAAGCTCTCCCATCGAATGCAGGTAATCGAACACCTGCCGGGCCTGCTCTTCGTCCACAACGCTCAGGGCAAAGCCGACATGAACGACCACGTAATCGCCGACGTTCGCTTCCGGCACGTAGCTCAGGTTGACTTGTTTGACGATGCCGCCAAAGTTGACTTTGCCGCTGCGCAGCACATCGTCGCCTTCGATGTTCAGAATTTTTCCAGGGACGGCCAGACACATTGCATTTGTCCTTTTCGTTTGCTGTTTCGCTTGCTGTTCAATCGGCTGTGAATACGCCACCTAGCCTTGTCTGGTGTCGTTACAAACAAGCCTGGCAAACACGATTGAATGCCTCGTAATGAAGCAGCTCAATTTCCTGTGAGAGATAGCCTTTTTGAATCCGTTCTTCGCGCAGCAGGTCTGTGCTCAGATATTTTTTGTTGCTGTCGGCAAAAACGGTGGCCACAATGGCATCCGGGCCAAGGGTTTCTTGCGCCATCAGCGCCGCAAGAAAGTTCGCGCCGGAGGAAATGCCCACGCCCAGCCCTAACTGCGCCGCCAGTTTTTGCGCCATCAAAATTGCGTCTCCATCATGCACGGCCAATACCTCGTCCAATTCCTCCAGCCTGACAATTGCCGGAATGAATTCGTCTGAAATGCCCTGGATGCGGTGATGACCAATTTTATGGCCGGTCGAAAGCGTCGGCGATTCCGCAGGCTCAACCGCGTGCAGCCTGATGGACGGTTGTTGGCTTCGCAGAAAACGGCCCACGCCCATAATCGTTCCGCCTGTGCCGACGCCAGCGACAAAGGCGTCCGGCGTCAGGCCGTATTGGCGCAATTGATGCCAGATTTCCGGCCCCGTCATTTGTGCGTGCGCTTCGATGTTGGCTTCGTTGGAAAACTGGCGGGGAAGAAAAACATTCTCGCGCTGTACCGCCAGTTCTTCGGTTTTTTGAATGCTGCCCAGGAACCCGCCCTGTTCACGGCTGACAGGCACGATTTGCGCGCCCAGGCTGCGGATCAACTGCACGCGCTCTTCGCTCATCCAATCCGGCATGAAAATGGCCACTTGATGGCCAAGCGCGCGTCCCAATGCCGCAAACGAAATTCCCGTATTTCCGCTGGTGGCTTCAACGATTGTGTCACCGGGATGAATCCTTCCGGTTTGATACGCCTGTCTCAAAATATGGAACGCGATGCGGTCTTTGATGCTTCCAGTCAGGTTCAGATTTTCCGCTTTGGCATACAGCACCCGTGTTTGCCCGCGAAAGCGAAAATGCAGCGCCAGCAAAGGCGTGTTGCCGATCAAGGGTTTTAGGTTGTGAAACCGATCAGCGCTGTGAATGCGAATCGGTTTGGATGTGGCTATTGTCATTGTTTGTTTGAAACCTGCAGCAAAACAGCCGTCAGTTGCCCGACTGCAATGCCGCCATCGTTGGGTGGAATGCGCTGATGCCAGTAAGGTTGAAATCCCGCTTCGCGCAATCGCCGCACGGCACGTTCCAGCAGATATTTGTTTTGGAAACAGCCTCCCGTCAGCGCTACGCGCTTTAGCCGGAACCGCTCGGCAACCGCGACGATTGCTTCTACCAGCGAATTATGAAACTTCGCCGAAATCAGGCCTGTGGGTGAGGCGGCTTGCACGTCAGATAGCAACGCGCGGACAAGCGGCTCCCAGTCAAAAACGAATTTGGATTCCGGACTTTGGAGGCTGGATTCATTTAAGTAGAACGGATAGCACTGATCAGTTGTGATTCCCGTTAATGCGAATTCCAGTTCCATAGCGGCCTGGCCTTCAAATTGAGTTTCCTGCCGCAAATTGATCAACGAGGCAACGGCATCGAACAGCCGCCCGGCGCTGGAAGTGCGCGGCGTATTGAATTTACGGTTGAGCATTGCGCGCAGCACATCCCCTTCTGTTGAGGTGAACGCCCGCAATGTTGCCAGATCGTGGAGCGTGAAAATTTCGTCACCGTAAATTTCGTGCAACAGGCCCAGCGCCGTGCGTCTAGGCTGTTTAACCGCCGTTTCGCCTCCGGGCAGCGCAAAGGTTCGAAAGTGCGCTGCACGATCAAACGCGCCTTTGCCGACGCGCAGAAATTCGCCTCCCCAGATGGTTCCGTCCAAGCCGTATCCGGTTCCATCCCAGGCCACGCCAAGCACTGGCAATTCGATTTCATTTTCCGCCACGCAAGCCATCACGTGCGCCAGGTGATGCTGGACTGTGTGAACAGGCAGGCCGGTTGATCGAGCAAACTGCGTGGAAAGATACGCCGGATGTTCATCGCAAACGACAGTTTTGGGCTGCGCTTCATACAGCCGCTCAAAACTGCCGATGACGTTTTGGAATGCCTCGTAAGATTGCGCGGTTTCCAAATCGCCAATGTGCTGGCTTGTAAATGCTTCCTGCCCGACGGCCAGCGCGATCGTGTTTTTCAAGTGCGCTCCGGTGGCCAATGTCGGCGACAGTGTTTCTGGCAAATGGATTGGCAATGGCGCGTACCCGCGCGCGCGCCGCAACACCATTTCGCGTCCGGCCATGACGCGCACAATCGAATCGTCCACATGGCGCGCAATCGGGCGATTATGAACCAGAAACAGATCGGCGATTCCGTGCAGACGTTTCAGCGCTTCGTGTTCATCTGTGCAAATGGGTTCGTCGGAAAGATTTCCGCTCGTGGCAATGACCGGAACGCCCAATTCAGCCATCAACAATTGATGCAGCGGCGTGTAAGGCAGCATCACGCCCAGGTATGGATTGCCGGGAGCCACCGATTGCGAATTGCGGATTGCGGATTGCGGATTCAAAGGCTTTCTGCCAAGCAACACGATGGGAGATTCGGGCGACAGCAGCAGGAGTTGTTCCAGGTCGGAAACTTCGCAATCCGATTTGACCACCGCCAGCGACGGATACATCACAGCAAACGGTTTTTCTTCGCGGTGTTTTCGTTGGCGTAATCGTTGGATGGCTTCGTCATTGCGCGCATCAGCCATCAGATGAAATCCGCCCAGACCCTTGACCGCGACGATCTTGCCTTCGCGCAGGGCTTCAGCGGCGGCGCGCAAAGCTTCGTCTTTGAGAGAAAGCACCGAGCCGAATTGATCCCATAATTCCAGATGCGGGCCACAGACAGGGCATGCATTCGGTTGCGCGTGAAAACGGCGATTGAGCGGGTCGTGATATTCCGCCTTGCAGTCATTGCACATGACAAACCCGCGCATGGTTATGTTGGCGCGGTCGTACGGTAGAGCTTCGATGATGCTGAATCGCGGGCCGCAGTTGGTGCAATTTGTGAACGGGTAACGATACCGGCGATTGACGGGATCAAACACCTCTTGTTGGCAATCCCCGCACGTGGCGATGTCCGGCAACACGATGGCTGTTTTTTTGCCGCCTTGTTCGCTTTCGCGAATTTCAAAACTGGTAAACCCGCGAGCGTCCAGATAACTGGCTTCCAGGCTTTGGATGAAAGCGCGCGGAGGTTTTTCCGATTCGACGCGCAGCCGAAACTGTTCCAGCTTGTCCGGCGAAGCTTCG
>CAYLJQ010000322.1:0-7927 GCA_964383955.1 uncultured Heliomicrobium sp.
AATCTTGCTTTGATAGACATCTCGCACGGAGAAAGCAATTTAATTCTTGAATGGCGCATTATGCATCTCTCTTACGCGATATTTCTGCTGTTTCATATATCCGCTCTTTTCACACTCGGACGAATCCTGAAGCAAAGAATCGGCGAGAAGTCTGAACAGTAACCCCTCGGACCGGCTTGGCAGCAAGCAATCGCAAATGCTGGATGAAAATTATGAACTTACGCATTGCAGCCATCTTTTTAACATTGTTGGCGACGGTGTTCGCGCCCCGCGTTGCTTTCATCGCACCCTCAGCTCAGCAATCAACGAACCGCAAACCGGTGGTTTACCTGATCGGCGACTCGACCGTAAACACGCCAACGCGCGGACAACTAGGATGGGGATCAGCACTGCCGGAATTTTTCGACCTGTCGAAACTCAGCATTGAAAATCGCGCGCGCGGCGGACGCAGCAGCCGCACGTTTCTTGCCGAAGGCTTGTGGCAGGAAGTGTTCGATAAATTGCAGCCGGGTGATTTCGTGCTGATGCAGTTTGGTCACAACGACAGCGGGCCGGTCAACGACAATTTTCGCGCGCGCGGTTCGATCAAAGGCATCGGCGAAGAAACCGAAGAGATTGACAATCTGCTGACCAAAAAGCACGAAATCGTTCACAGCTTCGGTTGGTATTTGCGGCAGTTTATTGCGGGCACGAAATCCAAAGGCGCAACGCCCGTTGTGCTGTCGCCGGTTCCGCGCAACAACTGGAAAGACGGTCGCATTGCCCGCGCCAGCAACGATTACGGTAAATGGTCGAAAGAAATCGCCCAGCAAACCGGCGTCGAATTCATTGACCTGAACGACATTTCAGCCCGCCATTACGAAACGCTGAAGCCCGAACACGTCAAATCCGAATACTTCACCGATGCCGACAACACGCACACTTCGCCCGCCGGAGCGGTGCGCAATGCGGCTTCAGTTGTCGAAGGCATACGGGCGCTGGCGAACAACAAACTGAAAAACTTTTTGCTGACGCGACCTGTGGCCGAATCCATCGCCGCCGCGAATGACGCGATGCAGCGACGCGCTGATGCGCAACCCGGCAGCTTGTTCGAACTCCGGCGACAGTTTCAAAACCCGCCCGACGATTCGCGAATCATGATGCGCTGGTGGTGGTTTGGCCCGGCGGTAACCAAAGCCGGAATCGAACGCGAATTGCGCCAGATGAAAGACGCAGGCATCGGCGGCGTGGAAATTCAGCCCGTGTATCCGCTGGCGCTGGATGACGAAAGCAAAGGAATCAAAAATCTGCGCTTCCTGTCGCCGGAGTTTTTGGATGCTCTGAAATTCGCCAATGAAAAAGCGCGCGAACTGGGGTTGCGTGTGGATTTGACGCTGGGCAGCGGCTGGCCGTTTGGCGGTCCGCAAGTTCCGATCACGCAAGCTGCCAGCCGATTACGCGTCGAACGAGTGAAGGTTTTGCCGCTGCAAAAGACCGTGACATTGCCCAAACTGGCTGAATGGGAACAATTGCTGGCTGTCTTTCAAGGGCAACGAGAACTGCCTGTTATCAAAAACGGTGTCATCGAACTGCCTGTCAATGCAGAATCCAATGAGCTGTTGTGTTTCATCGCCAGCCGTACGCGACAGCAGGTCAAACGCGCTTCGTTCGGTTCCGAAGGCTACGTGATGGATCATTACGACCGCTCAGCGCTGGACAATTACTTGCGACAAGTTGGTGAACCATTGTTGCAGGCGCTTGGCGACAAGCCGCCGTACGCGATCTTTTGTGACAGCCTGGAAGTGTTCAATTCCGACTGGTCAACGGATTTTTTAGCGGAGTTTCAAAAGCGTCGCGGGTACGATTTGAAACCCTTGCTGCCTGCGCTGGTGCGCGACATTGGCCCCGAAACCGCCAGCATTCGTCAGGACTGGGGCCAGACGTTGACCGAATTGCTGAACGAACGCTTTCTGGCTCCAATGCAACAATGGGCGAAACAACACAACACGCGGTTTCGCATTCAAGGGTATGGAATTCCGCCCGCGACCATCGCCAGCAACCAGTTTGCAGATTTGACCGAAGGCGAAGGCCCGCACTGGAAAATCCTGCGTGCTTCGCGTTGGGCTTCGTCGGCGAATCATTTATACGGTCGCAACGTTACATCGTCTGAAACCTGGACGTGGCTGCATTCGCCTTCGTTTCGCGCCACACCCCTGGACGTCAAAGCCGAAGCCGACCTGCACTTTCTGCAAGGCATCAACCAACTGATCGGACACGGCTGGCCGTACACGCCCGAAAATACTGAATATCCCGGCAATCGGTTTTATGCGGCGGCGGTGTTCGACGAAAAAAATCCGTGGTGGATTGCGATGCCGGAAGTGTCGAATTATCTGCAACGCGTCAGCTTTGCCATGCGGCAAGGCGCACCGGCCAACGATGTCGCCTTTTATTTGCCGAACAGCGACGCCTGGGCAGGCTTCGTCAATCCCAAAGTCCATTACATGATCGAAGCCCTAAAAGATCGCATCGGCGAACACGCGGTCGCGCAAGTGCTGGAAGCGGGATTCAATCTGGATTTTTTTGACGACGACGTGCTGAAACAAATCGGCAAAGTCGAAGCGGGCGCGCTGAACCTGGGTGCGAATAAATACAAAGCCGTTGTGTTGCCGAACGTCGAACGCCTGCCGATTGAAACGCTGCAAAAACTGGAAGCCTTTGCGAAACAAGGCGGCGTGGTGATTGCTGCCCGGCGCAAACCCGCCAGCTTGCCCGGCTACAAAACGACCGAAGCCGAGCGCCAGCAACACACAGAATTGATTCAACGATTTTTTGACGGTGCAAAACCGCTGGCGCATTTCGTCGCCGACGACAAACAGCTTGGCGAAAAACTGGCTTCGCTGGTGCGGCCTGATGTGAAGCTGTCGCCCGCGGTTCCTGGCGTTGGCTTCATTCATCGCCGCACGCCAGAAGCCGACATTTACTTCCTGGCGAATTCGACCAACGAACGCCAGCAGGTCAGCGCAACGTTTCAAGTGACGGCTCCGCGCGGCGAAGTTTGGAATCCGCTGACCGGCGACTTCTCAGCAATCAAGGTGATGCTGGACACGACGGGGGCAAACCTGGCGTTGGATTTTGCGCCGTATGAATCGAAGCTGATTGTATTCAACCGCCGTCATCAAGCTCCCGTTGTCGAAACGCAAGCGACTGCATTGCCATCGCCGATTGAATTAACAGGCGATTGGCGCGTGACGCTTGGCTCAACCGGTCAACCGCAAACCTTCGCGCAATTGCGTTCGTGGACGGAAACCGAAACGACGCGGTTTTATTCCGGCACGGCCGTCTACGAAAAAGAAATCAATGTTTCTGCCGAATGGTTGCGGCAAGGTTTAACGGCTTGGCTGGATTTTGGCGCAGGGCAAGCCGTTCCGGTGCAACCGCGAAAAAATGGCATGCGAGCCTGGCTGGACGCGCCGATTCGTGATGCTGCGGTGGTTTACGTCAACGGCCAGAAAGCCGGTTCGGTCTGGTGCCCGCCGTATTCAATTGATGTGACCAGGCTGCTGAAAACCGGCGCGAACAGTTTGCGCATCGTCGTTGGCAACACGGCGATCAATTCCATGGCGGGGAACAAACAGCCCGATTACAAGCTGCTGAATCAGCGGTACGGCGAACGCTTTCAGCCACAGGACATGGAAAATCTGCAACCGCTGCCGTCCGGCTTATTGGGGCCGGTGCGATTGGTAGCGCAGTAAGCATGAATACATTGAAATTTCCTTCCACGAAGCCACACGAAGTAAACACGAAGAAAAAAGGCGATTGTTATTCTTCGTGAAGCTTCGTGTGACTTCGTGGAAAAACTTTTTCTTGAAAACTATCTTTTCTCAAGCAGGAAAATCATCATAAAAACTGGAGTCAAATGAGTAAGCAGGATTCATATAAATTCGTGAAATACCTTTGGCAAGATGCCGAAGCAGAAAAGTTGTCGGGCGTGGATCGGTTGGTCTATCGCTCGAATCGTCTGGGCGATGATCTGACGCTGACCAATACGGGCGGCGGCAATACTTCGTCAAAGCTGATGGAAAACGATCCGCTGAGCGGAGAAAAAGTCGAAGTTCTCTGGATCAAAGGTTCCGGCGGAGATTTGCGCACCGCCAAACGCGATGGCTTTGCGTCGTTGTATCTGGACAAAATCCGCGCGATGAAGCCTCTGTATTTGAACGACGCCAATCGCGGGCCGAAATCCGAAATCGAAGACGCGATGCACCCAATGTACAGCCATTGCGTGTTCAATCTGAACCCGCGCGCCTGTTCAATTGATACGCCGCTGCACACGCTGGTTCCGTATCAGCACGTAGATCATCTGCATCCGAATGCGGTCATCGCCATTGCGGCTTCGGTAAATCAGGAACGATTGACCAAAGAAATTTATGGCGACGATGTGGTTTACGTGCCGTGGCAGCGGCCTGGCTTTGATATTGGTTTGAAGATCGAACAGCTCATCAAAGACCACCCGCAAGCAAAAGGCGTCGTGCTGGGGCATCACGGCATGTCTTCGTGGAGCAACGAAGACAAAACTTGTTACGAAACCGCGCTGGAAATTATTGACCGCGCTGCGCAATACATCGAAGCCCACGACAAAGGCGAAAAGACATTTGGCGGCGCAAAGTATCAACCGCTGGCGGATGAAACGCGCGATGGCCTGATTGCCAGATTGATTCCGTGGTTGCGCGGGCAGGTTTCGGTTTACAAACGCTTTGTCGGCACGGTGCAGGCGGGCGAAAAGATGCTGCGGTTTGTAAACAGCATAGACGGGCCGCGGCTGGCGGAACTTGGCACATCGTGCCCGGATCATTTCCTGCGCACAAAGATCAAGCCGCTGTTCGTGGACTGGAATCCGGCAAGTGGCGATTTGAACGCCCTGAAGACTGCGATTTCCACCGGGCTGACTCAGTACCGGCAGGATTACGCGGATTACTACAACCGCTGCAAACATCCAGATTCACCGGCAATGCGCGACCCGAATCCGACTGTCGTGTTGATTCCCGGCTTGGGCATGATCGCCTGGGGCAAAAACAAGAGCGAATCGCGCGTGACGGCAGAGTTTTACAACTGCGCGATTGAAGTCATGCGCGGCGCGGAAGCGATTGACCAGTACGAAGCGATGGATCAACAGGAAGCTTTCGACATCGAATATTGGTTGCTGGAAGAAGCCAAGCTGCGCCGCATGCCTCCTGAAAAAGAACTCGACCGGCAAATCATCGTCGTCATCGGCGCAGGCGCAGGCATTGGCAAAGCCACCGTGCACCGTCTGGTCAAGGAAGGCGCGCACATCGTTTGTGTAGACTTAGATGAAGCTTCGGCCAAAGCGACGGCGCAGGAAATCATCGCCAAATACGGCGAAGGCATTGGCGTCGCTGGAACCGGCATCAGCAATTGCGGCCCGGCGATTGGCCTGGCGTGCGACATCACCAATCGCGCCAGCGTGCAGGCAATGTTCAACGACGTGATGCTGGCGTACGGTGGAATTGACGCCGTCATCGTCACCGCGGGCATTTTCGTTCCGCCGGATAAAGCCGGATATATCGAAGATCGCCTGTGGGACAAGACCTTCGCCATCAACGTCACCGGCGCGTACATCGTCACGGATGAAGCGAACAAAATCTTCAAACAACAAGGCTTGTCCGGCAATGTTGTGCTGACGACCAGTGCCAACGCCGTCGTCGCCAAAAAGGGAAGTCTGGCGTACGACACCAGCAAAGCTGCGGCCAATCATTTGGTGCGCGAACTTGCGGTAGAGCTTGCGCCGCTGGTGCGCGTCAACGCCGTCGCTCCGGCAACTGTCGTCAAAGGCAGCACGATGTTCCCGCGCGACCGCGTCATTGCTTCGCTGACAAAATATGCAATCGCATTTGATGAAGCCGAAGATACCGAAGCCTTGCGCGAAAAGCTGGCCGGCTTTTACGCCAAACGTTCGCTGACACAATCGCCCATCGAGCCGGAAGACCAGGCGGAAGCCGTGTTCTTGTTGGTTTCACAGCGATTGTCGAAAACCACCGGCCACGTCATTCCGGTGGATGGCGGTTTGCAAGACGGCTTCTTGCGGTAGCATAGAATTTCCCCACGAAGCCACACGAAGTTTCACGAAGCAAAGAAAATCTTCGTGTTTTCTTCGTGTGGCTTCGTGGGAAAACAGAGGAAAAATCATGGCAACACAGTTTGAAATTAGTGACGGCTTCATCGCCGAACAGAATCAAAAAGCCCAAGCCTGGCTGGCGGAAGATTACGAACATTTGGGCAAACAGCTTCAGCGTCGCGGCGTAAACATCGAAGACCTAACCGAACGCGCGCAAGCGTTTCAGGTTGCTGTGCCTTCGTGGGGCGTAGGAACGGGCGGGACGCGCTTTGCGCGTTTTCCCGGCCTGGGCGAACCGCGCGGCATTTACGAAAAGCTGGAAGATTGCGCGGCGATCTTTCAACTGGTGCGTTCGACGCCAGCGGTTTCGCTGCACATTCCCTGGGACAAACCCGAAGACCCGGCGGAATTGCGCGCTTTTGCTTCCGCGCGCGGATTGCACTTCGACGCGATGAATTCCAATACCTTTCAGGATCAGGCCGGACAATCGCTGTCGTACAAGTTCGGCAGCCTGACGCATCCTGACCGCGCCGTCCGTGAACAAGCCGTAGCGCACAACATCGAATGCATTGAAATCGGCAAAACGCTTGGCTCCAAAGCGCACACTGTCTGGATCGGCGATGGCGGCAACTTTCCGGGGCAACAACATTTTCGCAAAACGCTCGACCGGTATCTGGAAAGCATGCGCGAAATTTACGCTGTGTTGCCGGACGACTGGCGCGTGTTTATGGAGCACAAGCTGTACGAACCGGCGTTTTATTCGACAGTCATTAACGATTGGGGAATCAGTTATCACTGCGCGCGTGAGCTTGGACCAAAGGCGCAGTGCCTGGTTGATCTTGGCCACCACGCGCCGAACGTGAACATTGAAATGATCGTGGCGCGGTTGATTCAGTTCGGCAAACTCGCCGGATTCCATTTCAACGACAGCAAATATGGTGACGATGACCTGGATGCGGGTTCGATCAAACCGTTTCAGTTGTTCCTGATCTTCAACGAACTGGTGGACGCTGAACTGGAAGGCGTCGCGGATTTTAATCCGGCGTACATGCTGGACCAATCGCACAACGTCACTGATCCGATTGAATCCCTGATGTTGAGCGCGGTCGAGTTGCAGCGGGCGTATGTTCAGGCGCACTTGGTGGATCGCGCGGCGCTGACCGAAGCGCAGGAAAAAGGCGACGCCATTTGCGCGCTCGCCACACTCAAGCAAGCCTTCACGGCAGACGTGGCGCCGATTATCGCAACGGCTCGGCAGCGGGCAGGCGGAGCGATTGAACCGCTCGCCACCTATCGCGCCAGCGGCTATCGCCAGCGCAAAGCCGAAGAGCGACCTGCTTCATTAAGCATGTCAGCAGGAATTGTTTAATCACCGCTTGCAAATGTCCGGGGTTTAACAATGACTGAACCGCCAAAGCTGGCCATCAATGAAAACCTGGCAAGCGCGAAGCTCATAAATCCGCAATCTGCAATCCGCAATCCGGAATCCGGCCAGCCGCTTTTCATCGCGGTTGACCTGGGCGCAGGCAGCGGTCGTGTCTTTCTGGCGGGCGTCGCGCCGGGCGAATTGCTGCTGGAAGAAGTGCGCCGCTTTCACTACCCGCCGCGACGTTTGGATGGGCATTTGCGCTGGGACATCTCGCACATTTTTGCCGAAATCAAAGCCGGTTTGCGCGAAGCAGGAGAGCGCGCGCGGCAACTCGGTCGGCCAGTTCACAGCATCGGCGTGGATAGTTGGGCGGTGGATTACGGATTGATTGACGCGGCTGGAGGCATCGTCGAAGACCCGATTTGTTACCGCGACGAACGAACGGC